>PWUQ01000054.1 GCA_003563585.1 Candidatus Parvarchaeota archaeon | reverse complement strand
TACTTTCTCAAGCAAAGGGTCATGTGGTTTGATTTTTCTTTTTTCAGATTCTATATTTGCCAAAGTAACTCTATTGATTTGCAAATAGTCAGCAACTTGTTGTTGAGAAAAAGGAGATTGTTCTCTAAACTTCTTTATTTTTTGACCAATCTTCCCACACAATAAATTGTTTATCAAGTAGAGTTACAAATTCTCTTACAAAATTTGTATACTCTTCACTAGTGGAGAGTTGTTTTTTTTGAATACTCATATTATTTATATTATAAATATTAAATTTTTCTCCTGGATTTTTCATACAATTTTAATTATGCTTTTTCAATTTTTTCCAGACGCTCCATAGTTTCTAACCTTTGCTCTGCCTGTTCTTGTGGCTTTAAAATAGCCAACGATTGACTAAGAAAGTCATCGAACGTTATTTCCGGATTTTCAGAAACATATTTAGAGATTGAAGAAATAAATTCGGAAATTCTTTGATCATTTCTACGTTTTTGAAGATCAGGGTGTTCCCAAAGTTTTTCACTTATTATTTTATGGTCATGAGGTAATTCCAGCATTGGCGCTAAAAAGTCCCATGCTTCCCGAACTTTTTCCCTTACCGTCTTTTCTGCTTCCTCGGCTTCTATTTTTAAACTTTCTCTTATCATCGAAAAATCTTCCTCTTGAAGGTGGGGTCTTATTTTTTCTAAATCAATTAAATCATATGGGCGATCAGAATGTAGTTTATGATAAGCAACAATAGCTGGCTGCGAAAGATTTATTTCTTTGCCGTTCGGAAGTTCTTTTCTGACTGGTTCAAAAAACTTTTTCGGCAAGACTGCGTCATTATAAGAGATGACTGTATTACCTTCAGTATCTTTGCTATGAATATGCAAATCAACAAAATTAAAAGATTCTTCGGTCTCTTTTTGTATCTTTCCATCAGAGTCAATTTTGCAAATTGATAAATCTGGTTTTTCCAATGTTGCTAGCTCTTCAGTTGTTACTTTTCGCATCAATCTTTTGCCGTTCTCGTTGTAATTAATAAAAATACCAAAACCTTGCCGTGCTAGTAATTCATTTAATTTTACCGAATCTTCCCGAAAAATACTTATGTCCAAATCTTTATGGTCGCGTATTTGCTTACCCTCATAAAGAGAAATATTTGTTGCGCCATCAAGGTACCACTGAAAATCAGCATCTTCAAAAATGTCCGAAATTCGCTCAATTCTTTTTTCAAACTTTTCTTTTTGTTCTGGTGTAGGCTCTTTATATCCACCGATTTCATTAATTTCACCACCGCGAAATTCACCCCAAGAGGGCCTTTCTTCAACATGTGCTTCGCTTTCAAAATTAATTTCTTGACCCTTCTCTCCTATGCTTTGTTCCCTTTCTTCTATTATTCCTTCCCGATCTTCCCCTCCTCTTCCTTTTTCAAAAGGATTAAATCTTTTTTCAAAATTTTCCATATTTTCAATTTAATTTAATAAAATCTTTTATTATTCTACCACAAAACAAAAACCCGAGAAATGAATCTCGGGTAATTTATTACTTAATTTCCTTATTTTTTTAAAGGTCAAGCTTGTTTAAAAGAGAACCGTCTAGTGGTTTTTGCCAATCTTTTGAAGGAGAAACCTTTTGAAGGGCATGAAATAATTGAAACCAGCTTGTATCTTGCTCTTCGTCTTGGTCTGCATACTCTAAAGCAGCATCCCACAAAGAAATACCTCTCTCAAGAGCCAAAGGAATTAATTCACCTTTAATTAAATCTAATACACCTTCATCATACCCTGCATCCTCCAATAATTTTGCAAACCTATATATATTCTCCTTTTCCTTATGCATCTTTATTTCTCCTTTCAAGCAAAATTCTTACAAAGGACTGAAAAAATATTAACACAATATATAAGGTATTACAAATTCAAAAAAAATCAGCCAAAAATCGCCTTTCCCTAAAATTATTTCTTTTCATAAAATTCAACAGCCTCAAACTCTTTTCCTGTAGCATCTTCCATCATTTCGCTTATTTTGTTTCTTTTTAATATTCTGAAAGCAGCCAATCTTTTTCTAAAATTATGACAATGCTTATGACCAAGGTACAGACAAAAATTAAAGCTTTGACCAAACCCTTGCCCTAAAAGCCGATAATCTTTAGTTTCTTTTTCGGTTATTTTTTTAATTTCTCTTTTCTGTACTGTGCCGTTGGGTAAATTATCTTCTAATATTAATTTATCCATATTTTTTTAAATTTTAATTATAAAACCTCTTTCTTGGGGAAAGAGGCTGTAATTGCTTGGTTTCGACCTTTATCTTTCCCCTAATGGGGCTGGATTTGGCACCTTCTTAAAAGAATTAACCTTTAAGGGTTGCCGGCAGGATTATCGGGCCAGTTCCCTAGCCTGCACTCTTGATAACTATTCAGTTGTTACATTTTTATTATAGCATATTATCTATAAATGCAAATATTTGGATCAATATTTAAATTACCTTTAATCCATGATTTTGCTGAGTAAATATCTCCTATTTCATCAATCAGTTTGTTTTCTTTAGCATCTTTTCCAAGCATGACAAATCCATCAGCTAACTTTTCAACTTCTTCTATCTCCAAATTTCTATTTTCTGAAACTTTTCTTATAAAAATATTATGTGTTTTATTTATATATTCTCTTAAAACCTCTCTTTCTTCATCTGTTAACTCCCTATCCGGGCTACCTAAGTTTTTAAACTCTGCCGAAGATATTTCCTGATAAATTATTCCTTCTCTTTTATGTTTTTCAGAATAATCCAAATAAGACATTGTTACTCCAATTCCACCTATATCAGACAACTCACTGGCAAATATAATATCAGCGCCTGTAGCAACAAGATAAGCTCCGGATACTGCCCCCTCTCTTACAACCGCTATAACCGGCTTTGTTGTCCTTTTTAAGGCGTTTGTTATCTCTTCCGCAGCAACAGGATATCCTCCATAAGAATCTATCTCCACTATTATTGCTTTAATTTTTTTATCATTGTTTATATCGTCAATATGTTTAACTATCTTCTCCGAAGAAGTAATATCTGATTCAATTATTTCCTCATTATTATAATCATTAAAATAATCTCCATAAGTTAATATGGTTCCCTGTATTTTAATTAAAGCAACATTACTATTCCTTGGACAACTTATTTCATAACTATAATATTCTCCATAATAATTATAATCATCATATTGCTCAGACCAATAAAATAATACAGTTACTCCCACTATAATAAAAAAAGCTATAATAAAAAATTTCTTAATTTTTAAATCTCTTAAAACCATTCTTTATTTTTATCAAAACTAATAATTAATAATTGAAACAATTATTCCTAAAATGAAAAATGAGGCTAATAATAAAATAATAAATGCAATAATTGAATTTGTTTTTTGACGTAAAAATTCTGATAAATATATTAAGCCAGGAACTAAAATGACAACAATTAAAATTCCTCCGTCTCCAAATAAATCAGTAAGCATTCCAGCTATTAAAGCTGCGGGGAATAAACAAATTAAAAAGTTTTTCCAAAAATTATCTTTTGAAAATGGCTCTACCTTAAGCTCTGAGTTTTTATTTTTATCTATTTGTTTTTCCATATTATTTTTAAATTTCTTTTTGTTCATCATTATTGTTTTCTTTCTCTAATTCAGAGCTAAACGAAGAATAACCTAATTCTCCAAAAAGTCTTTTTTGGTTTTCTGGACTAATAAGACTATACCATGCCACCCTAAGTAGAATAAATGCTTTTTGCTCGTCTGTAAATTCAGAGATATTCAAAAGTGCCTCGTTTATCTTTTCTTTAAGCCAAGAAATTTTTGATTCCATTGGCCACTCCTGATATAGAACATATTCGGCAAGAACTTCAACGGATTCTTGCTCGTTCATTGATAAAAAGGGAATAAGCTCTATCCATATTTCTGACTCAGTTGGTTTTATAGGCTCTTGCCATCTTGTTTTATATCTAGAAGCTAAAGCCCCATATAGTCCAAATTCATGAGCATTTGATAGGTTACTTTTTTGGGCAAGCTTAACATGTTGCTTATAAGAAGAACGCATTGCATCCCTACCACCTTCAGGACTAGCAAGATTAAAAATTTTTTTAAAAAATTCCATATTTTTTGTTTTAATTCTTAAAAATTAATATTGAGGAACAGGGTGTATTCTACAATCATACATGCCTTTTATTCTTTGATTATAAAAAGTTCCAAAAGAAGAAGCCGACTTAAAGGAATTCCAGACAGACCTCGGCATTGAACAATAATGATAATAAACTCCATTTAGATTGATTATCATGTATCCATTTTTTTCATCATACCAAGCTCCTCTAATCCAAGAACTTCTTGCTGTATTCAGATATTCAAACCTAGGATGAGCTATATCAACATTATCGCTTCTATATCTTATATTAATATAATTAGAGGTGTGAGAGAGAGGGTCTCTAGCTTCTATTCCTCTATGAGAGAGAGGGCCTCTAGCCTCTATTCCTGTTGTAGGGTGAGTAAGTGTTGTTTCTTTTTTAACGCTAGGCGTAGGAACATAATCTTGTGAACTATCTGGAGTATATCCAGCTCCTATTCCCCAAATACTGATAACAACTAATATAATTCCAATAATCCAAACTATTGATATTTTTTTATCTTCCATAATTTTATTTAAGTTTTTTGGAAATTAAAAATTTTTCTGCTAGATCAATAGCTTTCAAGTACGGTTTGCAAAATCGCCTTATTGTATGAATTACTTTTTTTCATATCGTTGACTAGTGTCCGTCCTAATATATTAATATTAGCCTCAAGTTCTAAGTCAGAATTTACTTGGTCTATGAGTTGAATTGTTTTTTCTATTTCGCTTTTTGGCGGCTCTTGGTATGAATCTACTTTTATACATGCTTCTCCTAATAAAATATAATTTCTTCCTGTTTTTGCTAGTTGCCTTTTACCATCAGAGCATGAAAGAGTAATTGATTGCCACAAATATTCATAATTTACACAATCAATTTCATGCGCCGACTCAAGCATCTCTTCACCAAAAGTAATCAGTTCGGAGCCTATTTCTTCTAAGCTACCTAATTCATCCTCAGTCATACTTTTTATATATTTTTCAGCTTGTTCTTGTGTTAACCCAGTGTCACTTGCAAAATTTTTAATAATATCACTTTGACTAACATTATAGGCAGTTCCCCCAATAATTATTGTAACAACTACTCCGATTATAATTTTTCCTACATCATCCATAATTATTTATTTTAATTAAATTAATAAGCCGACCTTTTTGTTTTAGTTCTTTAAAAATTGTTTCCAAAATTAATACCAC
>PWUQ01000087.1 GCA_003563585.1 Candidatus Parvarchaeota archaeon | reverse complement strand
TAATTTTTACAATTGGTGTGTTGCAATGTTCGCATATTTTATCTTGCTTTTCTATTTTTGCGCCTCTTGGTAATGGATAAATATTTCTGCACTTTGGATAACTTGAACAGCCTACAAATCTTCCTTTCGTTTTGGGTGAATATAATATTTTTAATTGCCCGCCAAGTTTATCTCCGCATTTGAGACATTTTCCTAATGTGTTCCTCTCTTTCTCTGTAGACAATACTGATTTTTCTAATTCTATTCCAATTTTTTTCTCATTCTTTTTAAAATCTTCAGAAATTTTTTCTATAATTTTTTCCGCTTTTTTTATGACTGTTTCTTTTTTTACTTTTCCCTGTTCAACCTTTTTCATTTCATTCTCAAACTTTCTCGTCAATTTTTCAGACGTAAGTTCTTTAATATTCTCATGTAGTAGATTTCCAACTTTCATACCCAAATCAGTAACTTTTATGCTTCTACCTTCTATATATCCCCTGTCGTATAATGTTTCAAGTATATTTGCACGGGTAGAATTATGTATTACAATACCATTCTCTAATATGAAATTAGGCATCTCTTCATTATTGGTTATATCATAAACATACCCAGTATAATTGATTTTTTTAATTTTTTTAATTGTTTTTGTTATAAAATCTTTGGAGATAACTTTTTCAGAGATATAATTATGAAAAACATTTTCAATCGGAACATTTAATTTGTATTCAATCTTTTTCCTTGGATATTCACTTATTCCAGTAACAATTCTCCTTACATAATTCTGTTTTATTAAATAATTTAAATAATATCTAACTAATCTCTGTTCATATCCTAATTCCTTCGATATTTCTCTTGATGTTGCCCTCTTATTAGTAAGACTATTTAAAAAACCTAAAATTTTAAACTGTTTTTCTTGTGAAGATTCTTTTCTACCAAAAAAATAAAACCTATTGAAAATATCTACAAGCCTTTGTTTTTTTTCTAATGAGTGTATTGGTATGTTTTCTAAAAATTTTTGTATATTTTCTCTACCTCTTATGTATAATTTATACTGTTTTTTATCTATAACAGATATAATTTTTAATTTAGAAAGCATTTCTTGCAGATTTTTTAATAATTTAAAATTTGTGTTAGAAATGAATAATTTTGGTTCGTTTTTGATAACATGCCCTTCATCATCAAAAATCGCACCTATATACGCAGGATAAAATTCTTTTGTTATTAATTTAGAACAATTTTTATTCATTACTTCTTTAAATAATAAACTTATGATTCGTCCAATAACAGCTGGCACTCGCACATAATATTTTTGTAGTTGTTTTGGTTTTTTCTTCGCCAATTTATATTTAAGTTTTAATCCAAAAACAAGATTAATGTCTTCTATAAACCTGTCGATTAAAATTTTATCTGAGTTGTGATATCTAAAATCATAACAATTTTCATTTTTTACTTTTACCGAATCAATCGAACCATCTCCTACTAAATTTGCAAGAATCCTAACTAATGGACTAGAGATATTTAATGGAAATAGGTTTTTTATTTTTAGATTTTTATTTTCGCCTGTTATATACTCAGGTCTTGGTAATCTTATTTTTTTAAATAGATAGAGGGGTACACTTTTGTTTTTTTCATACATACAAATTTCACTTTGCATTTTTCCTACTGTTTTCCCAAAGTTCTTTTGAGAAATGCCTATTTTATTCCTTATTCTTTTAAGATTTAAAACAGAATATAAAGAACTTTTTTTATTTACTTTATTTAAAAAATCTTTCCAACTAAAAATAATGTCTCCTTTAATATCAATAAAATTTGTAGACGAAATTCCTTTCATTCCTCTTTTTATATTTTTAGCCATTACATATTTTAACTTACCACTTTCAAAAATTAATATAGGATGATCACTTGTTAATTCTATTGAGGATCCGTCAAAAAATGTTATTCTATATACAACCTCATCTTTTTTTAATTTTCTTCTACTTATCAATTTAAATTTATTTTTAATTTCTTTCAATTTTTTAAAACAAAAACATTTTTTATTGTGGTTATAAACAAAATCAATTCCATCTTTAGAAACCATATTTGCATTAGCCAATTCATTAAAGATACATTCTACATTTTTTTTGTAAATGCCATTATCATCACTCATTTTAATTTTATTGTTAGCAGTTAAACATTTTGTCCCAATATTATGTTTCTCAAGTTCTTTTACTATCGAACCCTGCGAATATCTGTTTGGTGGTTGTGTTTCTTTATCAATTATTTCTATTGATTTTACATTTATCTTTTGTCCTTTTTCAAAAACAGGCAGTTCTACTTCTTTGAATTTAGCATAATCTCCATAATATTTCATCCAATTCTTCTCAATTGTTCTTGCCCCTCTCACATAAAATATTTCTTTTCCTATGTCAAAATCAACTCTTGAATATTCTCTTATTGCAGGTTTTCCAAAAACGGCCATGAATCTTCTAACAATTAAATCATACATTTTCTTTTCATCTGGTTTTAAATCTGACAATTTAGGAATTTCAGAAGTGGGGTGGATTGCCGGATGTGCTGCGTCTTTTTTCTTTCCCTCGTTTGGAATTAATTTTTCTCTTTTCAAAAGTTCGTGAGAAAGTTTTGAATATTTTTTTATTTTGAAAATATTTTTTAGGATTTCTCTTAAATTCAATTGAGCTGGAAGCTTTTGAGATGATGTTCGGGGGTAGCTTATGTACCCATTTGTATAAAGACTTTGTGCTACGCTGGTTGCTTTCTTTGGCGAAAAACCAAAAAACCTGTAAGCTTCTCTTTGAAGTGTGGTTAAATCAAATGGTGTTGGTGTTTCTTTTCTTTTATTTTTGCTTGAAATTTTCTCAACAATTGCTTTTTTGCCTTTTGAATTTTTAATAACTTTTTGGGCTTCTTTTTTATCCCAAAATTTAGAAGTTTTGTGTGAACATGTTAACTGTGGGTCTGTTTTTAGTTTTGCTTCAATTTCCCAATAGGGTTCTGGTTTAAATTTGGAAATTTTCTTTTCTCTTTTTATTAAAAAATAAAGCATAGGTGTTTGAACTCTACCTGCAGAGAGTACATAGTAATTTAATTTTTTGCCGTGGTTTTTTATGGAAAGTGTGAGTGCTCTTGTTACATTAACTCCCCATAAAAAGTCTAAATAATGTCTTGTTAATCCTGATTCAATCCTTGGAAAATCTAATTTTTTTGAAGCTTTCTCATATGCATTTACCAAATCTTCTTTCGTGAGTGTGGAAAATGTCATTCTCTTTGCTTCTTCTTTTTTGCAGATAAATCTCAATATATTATATCCAATAACGCTTCCTTCTTCATCTAAGTCTGTTGCAACTATAAATTCTTTTTTTCCCTTAACTACATCTTTGATTGTATCGAAATATTTTTTTGAAAATGCTGCATTTTTATTTGCTTCAAAAGATGGAATCCATTCCATATTGAATGTTGGATATTTCCATCCTTTCGATGTGTCTTTTAAAGAAAACAAGTGTCCTACTGCCGCAACTGCTATATGTTTTTTTCCATTTATTTCGAATTCATAATAACTGACTTTATATTTTGAATTTTTTATTTTGGGTTTTTTATCTGCCAATGCTTCTGCAATTTTCTTAGCGGCTGTTGGTTTTTCACATATTAAAATTTTTGTCATTTTTTCAGCTCGAATGTTTTTTCTATTATGTATGTTGGACCTTTTGGCGAAAGTTCACTTTTGATTAAATTGATATTTTCAACCGCAAAAGTTCCAAAGTCCTTATTTTTATTCTCTCTTATGGCTTTAATAATTTTCTCTATATTTTTTCCTGATTTAATTCTGCATAGTGTTATATGTGGGACAAATTTTCTATTTTCTTTTTTTATTCCTATTTTTTCAAATTCGTTTTCCAATTCTTTTTGTAAATTTGATAAATTATCTTTTTTGTCTTCAACACCCACCCAAACAACTTTTATGTGATTCATATTCGGAAAAACATCTATATCTTTTGCTTTTAATTGAAAAGAATTGAAATTTTCAGAAACCTCTTTTATTTTTTCATTTATTCGCTCTTTTTCTTTTTTTTCCGTGTCGCCAAAAAATTTCAGATTTATGTGCAAATTTTCCTTTTCTACAAAATTTGCAACCACTCCTAATTTTTTTAATTCTTCATTAAAATTATTTATTTGTTCTTTTATTTTTTCTGGTATATCTATCGCCAAAAATATTCTTTCCATATATAAAAACCTATTTTTTATAATTTAGAAAACATGGGTGTATTTTAATATTTTTTGTTGATTCTATTTCTACTTTTTTTCTTTTTTCTCTTTAAAATAAAAATAACTAAAGAACTGAATAGGAAAATAACAACTATTATTGGGATGATGTTGATTTGAAAAATTTCTTCAAAATCTTTGTGAATTATTTCATCTTCGTGTTCTTCTACAGGAGGTTTTATTGGAGTTTCTTCTATATCATCTTTTGAGCCATAGATTGCAAAATCCGAAAATTCATAAAATTCTATATAATAATAATTGTAGTTTGAATCTTCATTTATTTTTGTTGCATTTAATTCTTCAATTTTTTCATTTATTTTCAAAACAGAAACTGAAGATTCATTTATATCATTATTTTCAATCCAATCTTTTGAAACTCTGAAGTATATTTGTGATTTAGATATCTGTTCGTTTGATATGTCATACAAATTCACTCGAAAACAATCAAAATATATTTTTCCTTCAAATTTTTCAATATCCACACAGCCTAAAAAATCTATGTCTATGGTTCCTCTGTTAATTGTTTTTGCAGAAGTAATTATTATTCTGTTGAAATTGGATTTGTTTACATCAAGTTCTATGTTTATGTCTTTATTTTCAGATACTGATTGATGTCTTCCAACTATGTTACCTATATTAACGTTTATCCAGCTGGGAGGAGCTCCGCCGCCAGGTGTTTTGTCTATCGATTTTTCCGAAACAGATATTGAATCAGCTATGCTTGCGGGTTCATATCCTTGTTTTTCTGCGGTAACTGTGAAAAAATAAGTTCCTACAAACGGAAAATTTCTTTGGAAAACGTATGCATTTCTCGCAGGATTATAATTCATTTTGAAAATGTTTCCATTGATTTCTATGTTCACATCTGCGTCTGTAATTTCTGAACCGTTCACATCAAAATAATTTGCGGAAAAAACAACTAATCCTCCAACCAACGGATTTTTGTTTGAAACATTGAGAGTTAAACTGGTTTCAATGCCTGGCACTCTTAATGTAGCTCCCAATGAAGCATATGCTATAGAAATCGAAAAAATTAATATTACAAATAATAAAATTGTTTTTTTCATTTTTAAAATAAAAAACAAAAAACAATGATTAGCAATTCATTGTTATTGTTATGTTTTGTTCATATG
>PWUQ01000103.1 GCA_003563585.1 Candidatus Parvarchaeota archaeon | reverse complement strand
TAAGGCATCAATTGATAAAAAGATTCACTTAACGGCAATAAAGAAATCGCAACAACATCGTCCCAATTATCCCATATCCACTCTTCTACTTGATCCCATTCATGATCTGCAACTGTAATAGTAACCGATGCATTATGATCAACATAATGATACATAAATTTTTTATAATTTTCTAGTTGCTCTATTGCAGTTAAATCATATTTGGTTTTTTTAACAGGCGACTTTACAGGAAATTCAATTACTTTGGTTTTACATGTTGCCCACTCCTCTCCTACTTCTGGATAAATAGGATAACCAAGTTCTTCACATACTTTCAAAAGAGGATCGCTACTATTTATTCTAATTCTTCTAATATAATAAGGAGCATGTGAATAATGTAATCCAGGAGACACACCTGGCAATAAAGATAAAGTGCCTTCTGGTTTAATAGTAGTAACCAATAATGGAACGTTTAATCCAAATTCTTCTGCAATTTTAACTGATTCATCATGAGCAATTCTTTTAAGTTCTTCTAATAGTTTCATTTCTTCATCTTTGCTTATATTTGTTTTGTCAACCATATCTTGCCATCCGGTTAATGAACAGCCTAGCAATCTATCTCTTTTATTTATTTTATCCCATTTGTGTAATTCAATTTCTACTAAAGTCATTCTATATGAAGCCCTGACATTCAATTTTTGAGCTTCAAATAAACTATATTTGTCTAAGATCCCACTATCGTCTACAAATGCATAAACATTTATTGTAGTTAAGTTGCATAGTCCTAGTGAATCTAATAAAACCTCAAAACAAGGATTCAATCCATTGAAATCTCCTCTACGTTTTTTAGCTGCTGACGTATTAACAAATCCTGGCTCGCCATTATATCTTAGTTTTTGCAAATGTTGTTTTAACTGTTCTCTTTTGGGTTTTTTCTTATAAAAAATTGAATTATTACTCATTTTTCTATGCGATATACTACTATTTTCTACCCAAACATTATTCTCTTGAATATATAAATTTTCTTTTGCACCTAAGATATCCGCATCATCTTCATCAAACAAAGTATTTTCTGATGTTCTTCTAACGCCTCCCACAACAACATTTTCTCCAATAATATTTGCTATATCCATACAATCAATAGGCTTAAGTTTTGCACAAACACCATCTCTCTTACCTGCATTTTTAATTATATTTTCTATTTTATAAAACATTGTTTTAATACTTTCAAATCCCGATGCTGTTCCGCCGAAAGTTTTTAATTTTTCTCCTTTTGGCCTTACATGATTATAATTAAAAATTACTCGTTTAATCTCTCTATAATCTTTGTCCCATAACATTTTAAAATAATAATCCAACGATTGTGTCCAACCCTCTTTTGAATCCCCAATAACAATTTCAACCGTTTCATCATTAAACATTAATGAAGTATTATCTTGCCTTTGCTTTTTTCCAATCCCTATATAATCTTTATGTATTACTTCTAAATTAGTTTTTATTTTTGGCAAATTATCCACATCTTCTTTTAAAACCCTAAAGCCAAAACCAGTTCCAATCATTAACAAATAAAACAAATCTTTAAACGCTTCAAACGAATCAATCACAGAAAATGCACAATTAAAATTAGATGCGGGAAATTTTCTTGCTATTTCTGTGCCTCCAACCCAAAAAGTTCTACCACTTAAAAATTGTTTTAAATTGAAAATATTATCATATAATTTTTCTGCCTCTAAAATACTTGTCGGGGCAAGATTACAATTGTATTCTACAACTCGCCTAACAGTTTCCCACCAATATTCTCTTCGTCTTTCTTCTTCCAACCATCTTGAATAAGTTCTATAATAAACAAAAGTGCCTAATTGATTCATTGGAGATTGGGTATGTTTGTATTTACTAACGAAGTCTTCATTTAACAACTTATTTTTTTTATCGCTTTTATCTCTAGTTTTTTGTCTTTCATTTCTATAAATGATATACCTTTTCGCCACATCTTTTCTGTCGCTATCCATCAATAAGTCTTCTACAATATCTTGTATTTCTTCAACTTGCATTGGTTCATTTTTGATTTCAATATAATCTGATATTTTTTGTGCTATATCCTTACTTAAATTATTATCAGTCCCATTTATTGTTTCTGTCATTGCTTTTTCAATCGCTTTTACAATTCTTTCTTTGTCGAAGGCAACAACTCTTCCATCTCTTTTTATTACCTGCATTTACAACCTCCTCTATTATTGGTTTTAGTTTGCAATTCTTACGTCATCAACTAAAACTTGTTTAGTAATTATCATTTCTTTTTTCCCCCAATGGAAAAATTCATTTAAGTTTAATTGTCCAACTGCTTCAATTTGATCATATATTTCTAAATCATCTTGCCACATTTTGTCTGTTTTAAACTTAATTAAAACTATCTCATTCCCTTTATTAGTAGAACAAGTAATTTTAATTGTATCTTTATTATGCCCAATAACCTCCCTTTTCATTGTTACTAATCCAGTTATCTTAAACCTTGCTGGGTCAAATCCCTTTCCTGTTACGTAGTTATATTTATTCAGTCTTTCAATCAATTTTTCTGTTATATCATTAGCGTCAATTTCTAAATCATATTGTCTTTGTGGCTTAAAATCTTGTTCAGACAAACTCTCATTAATTTGCTTTTTAATTGATTGGAGTTTATTTGTAAAAAATCCCGTTCCACCAGCAGGGCCATGTCCCTTTGCCCAATCAACATCTTTAATAGTTAGCAAAAAATCTCTTACATTAAAATTGTTGTACCCCCTATAGCTTCCTTTAAGGTATCCGTTTTCCTCAATCATAAATATTGCCGGACGTTGAAAATTATTTGCTATCTTAGTAGCAATTAACCCATTATAATTAGCACTTAAACTTTTATTATATGGCACAATAATAATTTTATCTTCTGCGTCTATTTGATCTTCAATACCTTGTAGCACTTCTTGGTATATCGATTCTTCGACATTCTTTCTTTTGTCATTCATTTGTTTTAATTCACTTGCGATATTTGCACATTCGACAGGATGGCTTGATAACAATAACTCTATTGCTTTGTTGGTTTGGTTAAGTCTAATGGCTCCATTTATCGTCGGGGCGATCATATATCCAATTGTGCTTGAATCAATATGATTTGGTTTTGTAATTTGCAAAATTGCTCTTAATCCATTATTATTAATATTATTTAATGCCTGATAAACCAAATATCTATTTTCCAAAACACTCATATCCATTACATCTGCAACCAGGGCAGAACCAACCAAATCTACAAACTCGTTGCTATAACTGTTATTTAATTTTTCATCTAATACTTGTATAGTTTTCCACGCTACCCCCGCACCAGAAAGCTCTTTGTTGGGGTAATTACAAAGCTGTGGATTAACTATAGTCGCATATTTATTCTCTTCTTGATCTAACTGGTGATGGTCTAATATAACTATTTCTATCCCTTGTTCACATATCTCTTTACATGCATCAACACTATTAGTAGAACTATCAACAATGATTAGCAACTTGGTATTTGGTTTTATTTTATTTACTTGATACTCAATGCCATGATCTCTTCCGTCTGGATAAATATAATAAATATTTTTAGTGAGATTTTTAAGATAACGATATATTATTACACCAGCACTTAGCCCATCAAAATCTGGATCGATACTAATTCCAATTAAATCTTTGTTTTTAACCGCTTTAATAATCTTACCCGTTGCTTCATCTATATTCCCTAATAATCTTGGATCATGTAAGTGTTTTTTCTCAGGTTTAAAAAATTCATTTGGGTTTTCAATACCATTGATTTTAACCAATTGTTTTAATACATCTTCATTTTTTTTATATTCTATTTTTGATTTTTTTCTAATCCAATCCACTGTTTTCCTCCTTTAATTATCAACTGTAAATTATTTGTAATATTTGAAAGTTGTTCATATAATTCTAAACTAATATCATTTCCAAAATCAAGTAAAAAATATTTTAAACTTTCTACTTGTTGCTCAAGTGTCGTTATAAATAATAGCGTTTCTATTGTTCTTTGTCCATAAACTTCTTTGCAATATACACACTTCCACGCATAAGATCCGCTACCACAATATATATTAGACATTACTTTATTACACTTTGGACATATCATTTTCTTTCTCCTTTCTTCTCGCTTCATCTCTAAATGCTATATCATAACGATATTTGTATTTATCATACCAATTCATAGATCTGTCTATATAAGGCACGAACCAACTTTCATTTTCTGAACAACCAGTTTCATTTGCGCAACCATTACATGTATCATTTGCATTTTCTGTGCCATCTAAAAAATTGGCACATCTAACACAAACCCATTTATAACCTTCGACTCTGATAAATTCATATTCTTTATATTCTTCTTTAAAATATTCTTTACTTCTTAAAATGTCTTTCCATTTATTTCTATATTCTTTATAATTGAGGTAATTTTTAAAAATAATATCATATATCTCTTTATTGCGAGGAGCAATAATACCACCGTCACACATGCTACAATGAATTTTTTTATAAAGCTTATCGTTTACTTTTTCCCAATTAAAACCACCATTACATTTATCACATTTTTTCGCTAAATTTAAATAATATGATGCAGGTAATGGCAATTGGTGTTTTAATATTTTCCAAAAATAATCAATATATCTGCCCAATAATGCTATTTGATATTTAATAAACCCTTCTGATACAACCAATTTTTGTTTGCCCCGACATATATGACAGGACTTCAATTCTTTTAATTCTTTTGTTTCATACCAACGCTCTCCATTCTGACAATGACAATCTACAAATAGATTTGGTTGTAGCATTATAGTTCCCCCTGTTTTCTATATAATTTATATTTATCTACTTCCAATCTTCCTTCTTTTTTTTGCGATTCAATGCCGATTCCAATACTTCGATTTCTTTTTCCAAGTGTTTGATTTCTTCTTGTAAATTTTTATTAATCTTTTTTTCTTTTTCCAATTCCGTTTCTAATCTTCTAATTTCTTGTTCGCTGCTAATCAATATTCGCCTCCTTTTTATAAAATTTCTGTTTTATAAACAAATAACTTAGTCGTTTTTTTAGTGACCAACCTACTTGTTACTCGGTCACTACTTGGTCATTCTCTAATCTTTGTACGCATATATTTTTTAAATACTCTTCATTAATATCTATGCCAATATATTTTCTATTTAATTTACTTGATTCGGCGGCAACAGTTCCACTGCCCACCATTGGATCTAAAATTATCATATCTTTTGTAGTAAAACATTGTATGAAATCATTTGCAATTTTATCAGGAAATGTTGCAGGATGTTGTAATTTTATTTTACCTATTTTACTTGATTTTGGTGTTTCCCGACTTGAGTTTTTATAGTGTATTACCGTTCCTTGATCTTTTTCCTTTGGCAATT
>PWUQ01000067.1 GCA_003563585.1 Candidatus Parvarchaeota archaeon | reverse complement strand
GATATCTTTTTCTTTCAATTTTTCAAGCGATTTTTCTCCCAATCCAACAGAAACACTTCCATCTGTCATTAATACATGAACAGGAAGATTCTCCTTTTTGAAAACCCAATGAATCAATTTTACTCCCTGTTCATAATCCTTCCCTTTAAATTCTCCAATTATTTCAGAATCTGTGATTACATCAATTTTAAAATTTAACAAATCCATTAATCTAATTATATCTCCTTGTTTAGCATTCAATAAATCACTTTTTGAAACATAAAACGTTTCTTCTGAAGCATTTACTTCATATTTTATGTTACCCATTTCTTCGTAATCTGGATGCTTATTTCTTTCAATTGAAAATTTTTCTGGTATGTTTCTAACAGTCAATTTAATCCTATTCTTTACAAAAAAATACCTTTTCGCTATAGGTTCTATTATTTCTCTATTTTCACTTTCTAACACTTCGAAAGGAATTGTTGATTCTGATTTAGATATACCTGTCTTTTTGAGAAATTTTTGAATGGCTTTAGGTTGAAAACCCCTTTTTCTCAGAGATATCAATGTAGGAATTCTTGGATCATCCCAACCCATCAATTCTTCTTTTTCAATCATTTCTCTTATGACTCTTCCTGAAGCAGGTATTCCTTTGAGATTAAATCTTGCAAATTCTAGAACAATTGGTGTTTTTATTCCAAGTTGTTTTTGTATCCATTCTTGAACTTCTGCGTGCATTTCAAATTCCTTTGAACGTATTCTATGAGTTATGTTTTGAATTTTGTCCATGTAAGCGGTTGCAAAATCATAAGTTGGCCATATAAAATATTTTTCTCCAACTCTTGGATGATTGCCAACAATTTTACGCATTATTGCCGGATCGCGCATAGCGGCATTTTTATGATTCATATCCATTTTTGCTCTGAGTGCATATTTTCCTTCTTTAAATTCATCGTTTAAAAATTTCTTCCATAATTCTAAATTCTCTTCGATTTTTCTTTTTCTACAATCACAGGGTATTTTTTCCCACCTATTTTTTTTTACTTTTTCTGAGCTGCAATTACACATATACGCGTTGTCTTTTTTAATTAACTCTTCTGCAGAACTCTGTATATCTTTTATATAATCTGATATATAGTGAACGTCATTCCATTCTATTCCTACCCATTTTAAATCTTCTAACATTTGCTTATAATACTTTTCCTCAACCTTTTTTGGGTTTGTATCCTCAAATCTTATGTAAAATTTGCCATCATATTTCTTCGCATAATAATGATTTAGAAAACAAGCTTTTGCATGTCCAATTGTTGCATATTTGCTAGGCTCTGGAGGGAACATCGTTACAACTTTCCCTATTTCTGCATTAACAAGTTCAGGCAATTCCTGCTTCTCAACATTTTTTTCCTCTAAAAGTTCAGGCGCGATTTTTTCAAGTCTTTTTTTCTGTTCATCTATAGATAAATTATTTATCTCAGAAATAATCTCGTTAGATAATTTAAAAATTTCTTTAACTTTCTTTTTCAATTCAGGTTTTTCACCTATTATTTTAGGTACAACTGAATTGGGTTGAGCTTTTCCTCCGTGTTCTACAGCATTTTTTAAAGCCCATTTGAGAACCAAATCCCTCATTCTTGAATCACCAATCTTTTACCATCTTGCAATAAATGAACATTTTCATTTAATTGATATCCCATAGTTCTAGCTATTTCTGCAGCTACAACAAGTTTGTCCATTCCACCGTGTGTGGGTATAAAATGTTTTGGCTTCAATATCTGAAGAAGTTCTCTGTGATCTGCTTTTGATGCGTGTCCTGAAACGTGAACATCCTTGAAAATTCTGATGTTCTTTTCCTTAAGTTTTCTTTCAAGTATTTCTCTGTTAGCAACACTTGTTGGTGTTGGAATTACTTTACAACTGAATATGACAACATCATCGTCTTGCATTCTATAAGGAGTCTCATCATTAGCAATCCTTGAAAGAATTGCATTAGGTTCTCCTTGATTACCTGTACATATTATCATATATTTCTCTCTATTTTTATTTATTTGACTTAAAAGTTTTATTCTCTGTCTAACAAAACCCGCTATCTTTGCATTTGTTGAAAAAAGATTGGTGTTTTTTGCAGCCTCTAAATAATTAAACAAACTTCTTCCTATGAATACGGGTTCTCTTCCAATTTCATCTGCCAATTTCAAAAGACTCGATAATCTTGGTATATGAGATGAGAATGTTGTTACAATAATCCCATTTTCTCTATTTTGATATCTCAACAGTATATCTTTCAACATCTCTTTTGCAAGTGTTTCAGAAGGGGTGTGCCCTCCTTTATCTACTGTCGTACAATCAGATATTTGTGCAATACAATTTTCTCCAACTTTCTTTAAAGCATCGTAATCCGGTTTTTTTCCTAATACAGGAGTATTGTCTAATTTAAAATCATTTGTATATAATACAACTCCATAAGGAGTATGAATTGCAATAGCAACAGTTTGTAATGTTGAATGAGTCATATTAATCAATTCGATTGTTATATTTTTTGAAATTTTATATTTTGAAGAAGGATTTAGTGGAATTGTTTTATTATACAATTTTTTACCTTCTAATCCCTTTTTTATTATTTCTAATGTGAAGGGAGTTGAAATTATTGGCGCCTGCTTATATCTACTTGCTAAAAGTCTAACAGCTCCACAATGGTCTAAATGCCCATGTCCTATAACTATTGCTTTTACCTTGTCTCCCCACTCTTCTTTTAATTGTGTGTCATTAGGAACTGCGTCCATTTTTAACATTTGCTTATAAGAAAGTTTTGTTATTTCTTCACCTTCTCGTCCTTCATAGTTTACAATTTTTTCTACATTGTAACCCATATCCATTATTATAACTTCATCATCTACTTTTACGGCAGTCATGTTTTTGCTGCCTATTTCTGAATAGCCTCCTATGGCCCATATTTCAATCATTTTTTCAACCTCTCTATTTCTTCAATTACAGAACTTCTAAATTTTTCTATTTTTATCTGTAATTTCTTTTTTGTTTCTGCCTCAACAGTAATCCTTATGTAATGACTTGTGTTTGAAGCTCGAATTAAAACCCATGAATCACTAAAATTAATTCTTATTCCGTCTATTTCTATTATTTTGTGCTCCTTTTTGAACTTTTCCTTTAATTTTTCTATTACCTCAAATTTTAATTTATCATCACATTCTATTTTAATTTTTTCTTTAGGATTAATTGGTATATTCTTTCTAATTTCTGATAAATCTTTATTTTTCTTACTGATAATACTTGCAAAAAATAAACCAGCCATTACTCCGTCGTCTGCAGGAAAATATTTTGGAATTAAGAAATGATTAGAAGCTTCCATTGCGAATATAGCGTTGTTTTCTTTAACTGCTTTGGCTAAAAATGCATCACCTACTCGTATATATTTTAACTTACCACCTTTTTCATCTACAATCCTTCTCATCACATCAGAACATTCTACATTTATTGCGATATTCCCCATTTTTTCTTTAAGAAGTTCTTTAGCAATTAAATAACCTGTTTCGTCGGCATCCAAAACATTTCCTTTATCATCTACTATAACAACTCTATCTCCATCTCCATCAAATGCAATTCCTATTTCCGCATGATTAATTCTAACTTCTTGTTCCAAATCAACCAATTTTTCTTTTGAAGGGTTTGGACCTCTTCCACTAAATTCACTATTTGGTTCATTATTTATTGCCACTACATTACAACCAGCTCTTAAAAAAAGATTTTTTGCAAATTTTGAAGTTGCACCATTTCCCGGATCTATTACAATAGTTAAAGGTTTTTCTATATTTATTTTTTCTGTTATATATTTAATATATTCTTCTTGTGGTACTTCTTCTTTTATCTTTTTCAGGTTTCCATCCCCAACCATAAATTTTTCAGAAAAAAATAATTTTTTGACTTCTGGAATAGATTCAGGAAAACCCACGCCATTACCTTTTCTAAATCTTACTCCACTATACTCTGGTGGGTTGTGTGATGCAGTTATTTGTGCTCCGGCATCTGCTTTTAAAAAATTACAATAAAAATTTAAGACGGGTGTGCTTTGCATACCTATATCTACGACATTTATACCAGTACTCATTAAACCTTTTGTCAAACTTTCCTTTAATTTATCTCCATCTTTTCTTGTGTCTCTTGAAACAACTACAGTTCCATCTCCATTCAAAAAAGTGCCAAATGCTTTCCCTATTTTTTCTACATTTTCTTCATTAATTTCTTTGTTCAATAGTCCTCTTATGTCATAAGCTCTAAATATATTTTGCATAAAATCACATATTTATTTGTTTTTTATAAACGTTTTTTAAAAAATTTCCAATAGTGTCGAAACCCTCTTTTTTGGATATTCTTTTAATTATTTTTTGAACACCTGAACCATACTGAGCAGCTATCTTTTTTCTTTGACATACACACTCAGGAAGATTTATATCTATACACAACTCCCTGAGTATTATTTTCTCATTTTCTTCATCTATTTTTTTATTTATTGGCGTATTCATACCTATTTTTATAATATCTTCATTTAAGAAAGGTGTTTTTAATTCAAGCTCAAAATGTTCTGTTATTGATTTATCTCTATCTAAGTCCTTTTTTATACTAACAAGACGATTTTTACATTCTTTTTTTACATGATTGATACTTTTCATCAACGCCTTTTTGTGACTGTTGTAACCACAGAATATTTCATCACTTCCAGTTCCAGTGAATACTTTTTTTAATCCGAGTATAGAGGAATATTTTGAAGCTAAATATATCACACATCCAACGGAAATCGTTAAAACATCTCGACTTTTTGTTATATTAACGACTTTTGGTATTATTTTTTCAAGCGTTTTTTCATTTATTTCTATTAAAACATTTTTTTTGAATAATTCTTTAGAAATATTTTTTGTAAAAATTAAGTCCTTGCTATTTTTTAATCCAATAGTTATAGGGATTACATCTATATCTAAATCTTTCAAGATTTTTCCAATTAATGAAGAATCAATACCACCAGAAAAAAATAAACCTACTTGTTTATCCATTCCAACGTCTTTCTTTACTGCATCAATAAATTTATTTTTTAATTCTTCTTTCATCAAATATTTAACAAAAAGAATCTTTATGAATTTATGGACAAACAATTAATAAATATACTTTTGAGATTTTTTTATAATAAAAATTTTAAAAATTTATAAGATATTATTGTGATAGTAAAACACAGAGATGTAAAAAAGT
Organism: Candidatus Parvarchaeota archaeon; assembly: GCA_003563585.1. Classification (GTDB taxonomy): domain Archaea; phylum Nanobdellota; class Nanobdellia; order CSSed11-243R1; family CSSed11-243R1; genus CSSed11-243R1. The sequence continues at coordinate 209 of PWUQ01000067.1, read as the reverse complement.
CATTTAGTCTCTATCATAAAATTCTAAACGTTCTGGAAAATACTTAAATTCCATGTCTTTATATTTTTTAACTTTGTTTTCATAACCTTCGTCTGGAAATCTTTTATTTAGATGATGTGATGTGAATTCAAGAGTTCTTAAAAGATTCCAGTCCTTTTTAATAATATGATCCTCTAATCTTTCAGAATATTCCATTATTTTTAAAAGAT
>PWUQ01000101.1 GCA_003563585.1 Candidatus Parvarchaeota archaeon | reverse complement strand
TTTTTTCATATAACATCACATTATATTAGATAACATTTTGTTATAAAAACGTTTTGTTTGTTGTTTTTACATTAAAAGTAATATTTAAATCAAAATTTTGCAAAATATTACTAATCTTCGAAAAGTTTATAAACGCAAATAGAAATTACTTTCATATTAAATTCTGGATGATACTATGAGTTTATCAAAAGACGAAACAAAACATGGAACAACAACAATAGGCATGATTACAAAAGAAGGAGCTGTTATAGCGGCAGATAAAAGAGCGACAATGGGATATTTAATCGCGCATAAAGCAGTAGATAAAGTTCTTCCAATAACAGATGATATAATGATGACAACCGCTGGAATGGTGGGAGATGCGCAAATGCTTGCAAAATATTTAAAAGCAGAATTAGAACTTTATGAAATACGCAAAGACAAAAAAATCACAGTAAAAGCAGCATCAACATTACTTTCAAATATTCTATATGGAAACAGATTTACAGTACCATTTTATGTACAACTCATTCTTGCAGGCAGAGATGATTCTGGATACCACATATATTCATTAAGTCCTGATGGGAGCAACTTGAAAGATGATTATGTTTCAACAGGAAGTGGAAGCGTTATGGCATATGGTGTTCTTGAAGATAAATACAACAAAGACATGAGTTTAGAAGATGGAATAAAACTTGCGGCAAGAGCATTAAAATCTGCAATGGCTCGTGATGTTGCATCAGGAAATGGAATCGATGTTTTCACAATAACAGAAAAAGGAATAGAAAAAATATCAGACAAAACAATAGAAAAAATCATAAAATAATTTCTATGTGATGAATAAATGAAAAACGGAGATGTATTAGAACAAGTTAAGGAAGAATTACCTTCAGAAGCAAACATAAGTGATGTTTTTTATGAAGGGGCTAATATTGTTTTATACACAAAAAATAAAGAATTCTTTCTCGACTCTAAGGATATAATAAGAAATATTGTAAATAAAGTAAAGAAAAGAATAGAGTTGAGAATGGACCCAGCCATGCTTGTTCCACCAGATGAAACCCAAGATTTAATAAACGAAATAGTTCCAGAAGACGCAATTTTGGGTGACGCTTGGTTTGATTACAAGCGTTCAATTGCTTTTATTGAAGCAGAAAAACCGGGACTTGTCATAGGAAAAGAAGGAGAGATAATGAACAAAATCAGAGAAAGAACATTATGGGTTCCAAAAATAAGAAGGTCTCCAGTTCTCGAATCAAATTTAATAAACACCATTCGTCAAACATTATTCCAAAATTCAGAATACAGAAGAAATTTTATGAACCAGATAGGAAAAAAAATATACAATACTAAGTGGAAAAGAGATTCTGATTATTGGATAAGGATATCTTGTTTGGGTTCTGCAAGAGAAGTAGGAAGAAGTTGTTTCCTCTTACAAACACCAATATCAAATGTTTTGATTGATTGTGGAATTGATGTTGCAGCCAGAGAAGGCGCATTCCCATATTTTAACATACCGGAATTTGACATAAACAAGCTTGACGCAGTTGTCATATCACATGCACATCTTGACCACAGCGGTGCATTACCACTTCTTTTCAAATATGGATATAAAGGACCTGTTTATTGTACAGAACCCACGAGGGACATAATGACTCTTTTACAATTAGATTATATAGACGTAATACAGAGAACAGGAGAACAACCAGAATATACAAGCAGAGAAATAAAAGAGATGATAAAAAATTCTATTTCATTGGAATTTGACGAAGTTACAGATATAACTGCAGACGTTAGATTAACACTGCACAATTCAGGACACGTTCTTGGGAGTTCTATGCTTCATTTCAATATTGGAGAAGGATATCATAATTTCTTATATACAGGAGATTTCAAATATTCTCCGACTAAACTTCTTGAACCAGCTATAACAAAATTTCAAAGACTTGAAACTGTTATGATGGAATCCACATACGGTGCAAAAAATGATGTTCTCCCAACGAGAGAAGAATGTGAAAAAGATTTAATAAATAATTTAAAAGAAACAATCTCAAACAAAGGAAAAGTTCTGATTCCTGTTTTAGGTGTTGGAAGAGCACAAGATGTAATGTTGATTATTGAAGAAGCTGTCAGAAAAAAAATAATTCCTGATGTTGATATATATGTAGACGGAATGGTTTGGGATGTTACTGCAATTCATACAGCATATCCAGAATTCATGAATTCAAATGTTAAAAAACAGATATTTAATCAAGATTCAAATCCATTTGCTTCAAAGATATTTAAGAAAGTAGGTTCTCAGAAAGAAAGAGATGAACTGATTCATAATAAAAAACCATGCATAATAATTGCCACATCTGGAATGCTTACTGGTGGTTCAAGTGTGTATTACTTTCAAAACTTAACTCCGAACAAGAAAAATAAAATAATATTTGTTTCATATCAGGCAGAAGGAACTTTGGGTCGAAGGGTTCAAAGGGGTGAAAATCAAGTAGCTGTTGAAACATTGAAAGGCAAAACTGAAAGAGTTGAAATAAACAGTTCGGTACATTCTATAGACGGGCTTTCCGGACACTCTGACAGGAAACAATTAATGAATTTTATAAAACGTTTAAATCCCAAACCAAGAAAAGTAATGGTGATGCATGGAGAAAATTCTAAATGTTTAGACTTGGCTTCATCCATACACAAATTCATGAGGGTTGAAACCGTAGCGCCTAGAAACTTGGACGCAATAAAAATTCGTTAATCGACAATATTTTAAATGAGTTATACTTTATATTATTACTATGATGAAATATAAAATACCTGTAAAAGAGATAATGGCTACTAAACCAATATTCACAAAGCCAAATTCAAATAGTTTAAGCGCTGCCAGATTGATGGCAAAGCACGACATCAGCTTTTTACCTGTTGTAGAAGATAAAATTTTAATTGGCTTGATAACAGAAGGAGATATTCTCAAAAGAGTTTTTATCAAAAATAAAAATCCAAAAAAAATAAAAGTAAAAGAAATTATGACAAAAAAACCTATATCTGTATCACCAGATGATGATGTTTCTAAAGTTGCAGAACTTATGAACACAGAAAAAATAACTAAAATGCCTGTTACAGAAGGAGGCAAACTTTTAGGTTGTCTCACAGAGAAAGACCTTCTTAAAATAGAACCTGGCATAATAGATGTTTTATTTGAGAGATTAAAATTAAGAGAACCATCATTAAAAATAACATACTCGAGGGGGGAATAATGGAAGAAATATCCGTAACAAGTGCAAGGACAAAATATAACGGGCTTTTTGATTTTGGAGATTATTACAGACTTTTATACGATTTGTTTAGAAGCATGGGTTATAGTGTTGTCGAACAAAAATATTCGCATAAAAATAAGCCGACAGGAAATGAGGTTGAAATTGAGTGGCAATGTTATAAAAAAGTTGACGATTATTCAATGTTCAGAATATTCGCGAAAACATTAGTAGTAGGTATGGAAAAAGTTCAAGTTACTATGGAAGGAGTTCAAACAAAAAAAGACAAAGCTGATTGCGAATTAGAATTAAGATGCTTTATTCAAACAGACTATGAAAACAGATGGGAAACAAACCCATTTTTAAAATTCTTGAAAGGTGTTTACGATTCATATTTTTACAGAGCCACACTTGAAACATGGAAAGAAAGAGTAGGTACGGACATGCATACTGTTGAAAACGAAGTAAAAGCGTTCTTTAATATGCAGAGATTTATGTAATAATCTTTTTCTTTGTAAAGAAAAAGCTTAACCAAAATAACCTTTTAAAAAAAGCTTAACAAACTACATAATTTTTGAACACCAATTAATCTATTTAACTAATAAGTAGTAGTAACAACAAAGTTTATAAACTCGCGTGTACACAATATATATTGGCAAGGCAACACAGACAGGTGGGCCGGTCAACTTCGTGACTCTGATGATTTAATCATCAGGCATTGATATGCTGTTCAATGTTAAATATGAACGTTGTTTACTCCTACCTGATATAGCCCGGCCCGTTAAGGTACTGACCGATTAAGACTTTGTCTTATAAAATGAAAGTCAGTTAGTTGCGGGCCATCATGCTTAAAAAATCACAAATAAAGCCATTGGCGAGGATTGTTATCAAATTCACTTATAATCAAAGCAGGATGGTAGCTATTAGCTACTAGAATAAAACTATTTCTCGCTAGGCGTATAAAAGGAGGAATTAAAATGGGAAAAATATCGCCAGTATCTGCGAAATATATAGTTCAAGCAAAAATTCACATTGAAGGAGCTGTAGAAAGACCGGATGTAATAGGCGCAATTTTTGGACAGACAGAGGGGCTTTTAGGTTCTGATTTAGAGTTAAGAGAGCTTCAAAAATCTGGAAGAATAGGAAGAATTGAAGTAAAAATAGATTCAAAAAAAGGAAAAACTGACGGAACAATAACAATTCCATCATCTATGGATATGACTGAAACCGCAATAGTAGCATCTTCTTTGGAAACAATAGAGAGAATAGGACCTTGCGACGCTAAAATAAATGTCGAAAAAATAGAAGATGTAAGAACATTAAAAAGAAAATATGTTGTTGACAGAGCTAAATCTCTTTTAAAAGGGATGATAGACAAAGGACCCGAATCTTCAGAATTAATGGATGAAATAAATAAAACAGTTAGAACACTCGAGATTACAGAATATGGAAAAGAAAAATTACCAGCAGGTCCCGCAATTCATGACAGTGAAGATATAATAATCGTCGAAGGAAGAGCTGATGTAATAAATCTTTTGAAAAATGGATTTAAAAACATAATTGGTTTAAATGGAACTTCTGTACCTAATGCGGTAGCAGAACTTTCAAAAACAAAAACAACAACAGTTTTTATCGATGGAGACAGAGGCGGAAATCTAATAGTAAAAGAATTATCTCAAGTAGGAGATGTTGATTTTGTTTCAAAGGCGCCAGACGGAAAGGAAGTCGAAGAATTGGCAAAAAAAGAAATACATAAATGTTTGAGAGCAAAAATTCCACTAGATCAATTTAAGGAAGAATTGCAATCAAGTAACAATAAACCACAAAAATATGAAAAGAAACAAGACAAAAGCAAGGATTACAACCAAAAAAATACAAAACACAAAAAGACGGTAAAAAAAGAAAGAGTTCATCCTGAATATGCAAAACAATTCAAAGAAATGCTTGATGAACTTACAGGAACAAGAGGAGCATATCTTTTGGATGCAGACATGAACATTTTAGGAAAAGTTCCAAAGAAAGAATTATATAACACATTGAGAAGTCTTCCTGAAGTTGATGCTGTTGTAGTGGATGGCGAAATAGACAAAAATATAGTAAGGATAGCGGAAAATTCCAATATTTCTTATCTAATAGGGGGAAAAGTTTCAGAAACTAGCAGAAAGGTAAAAGTCCTTTCAGCTGAAAATCTGAACTAATCCCTTGTTTTTTCTTTTTCAAAAACTTTTTTAAGCATTACGTTCACTTATTATTCAGCAGGCTAGGTGGGCCGTTGGGCGTGGTCTGTTAATCCCAAACCGTCCTTATGGGGAGCTGAAGTCAGTTT
>PWUQ01000058.1 GCA_003563585.1 Candidatus Parvarchaeota archaeon | reverse complement strand
TACTAACTTATAAATTTTGATAAATGGAATAAATTATATAATATGCAAGAATATAATTGATGTAAACAATTATTACAAATTTTTAATAATATTTATTATTTTTTGGAGGAAAAAAATATTTTACAGCGAAATATATTTTTATTAGGTAGTTCTTGATTGATTGAAAAAGAATCAACTTGATAATTAAATAAGGAAAGAGAGGAGTTTGTATGCCCAAAGAACTTGTAATGATTTATAATGATTTAATTGAAGAAAATATTGACGAAGATTTTAAAATAGCTGCAAAAAAAATTGTTAGAGATGTTGGAAATGAAAAAGGACTTGATTTGGCAGTTCATTTTTATAAATTGACTAATTATTGGAATGTAATTAGACACGGTTCGCCAATAGTGTTTTCAGAAATAAGAAATGGTATAGAAATATATGACCCTACTGGTTTTTTCAGACCTCTTAAAAAATTGCTTGAACTCGGAAGAATTCCAGGAACAAAAGAAGCAATGAGAGCTTTAATAATAAGTTCTCCAAAAAGAGTTATCAAAGTAAAAGAATTACATAAATCAAAGATAATAAGTGAAATCTATGACGCTGTGATTTCTGCTGGACAAGCAATACTTATAACTGAGGGTGTCTCTCCTCCCATACCCAAAAAAATACCAGAAAAATTAAGACAACATTTAGTTAAATCTAACGAGATGTTAGAAAAGGATGTAGTGAAATGTGAAGAAATTATAAAAGTTTGGAAAAATTATGAACATGGAAATAAAATAGAATTAGAAGGTAAGGAAATTGACAAACTTGTAGCAAAAGGTATGGATTTCATTGATGAAGTAGAAGAACTTATGATTGAAAAATTAAAAAATTTAAAATAGATAAAAAATGAAAATATTTGTTGGTGCTAATTTTACTGGCACAAATCATGAAAATGAAAAAGAACTCGAAAAAATTAGAAAAAGAAGTGCATCCCTAGAAGGAATTTCTGATTATGTAATAGAATATTCAAATTTCCAAGAATTAAAAGAGAAATTAAAGAGTGTATTATGAAAACGAGAGATTTTGTTTCAACTGTTTTTTTGGTAAAAGATGAAAAAGTCCTTTTGATTAAACATAAAAAGCTTGGTTTATGGTTACCTCCTGGAGGACATATAGAAGAAAATGAAACTCCGGAAGAAGCTGCAACAAGAGAGATTAAAGAAGAAACTGGTTTGGATATAAATTTAAAACCAAAAGAATTCCATAGAATAAAGATGTTAAAACCTCACCATGTTGAAATTCATCCAATAAACGAAAATCATGAACATATAAGTTTCACTTATTTTGCGGAGCCTTGCGGCGGCGTGTTAAAGACTGAAAGTAAAGAACATAATGATATTAGATGGTTTTCCTTGAAGGATTTAGAATCTGATGAAATAAACATCGAAATAGAACATTTCGGAAAAGAAGCAATAAAACGCTTTCAAAAAGGTGATAAGAAATGAAAAATGAAATTATTAATATTGAGATACCAGAAGATGCGAATATAATCTTAGGACAAACACATTTTATAAAATCTATAGAAGATTTATACGAAGCAATAATCAATACAAATCCAAATATAAAATTTGGAATAGGTTTTGTAGAAGCTTCTGGAGATTGTTTAATCAGACATATTGGAAATGATGATTCATTAAAAGAAGCTGCAAAAAAAGAAGCATTAAAAATAGGTGCTGGACATACATTCATTATTTTTCTAAAAGATGGTTTTCCTATAAACATTTTAAATTCAATTAAAATGGTTCCTGAAGTTTGTAGAATCTTTACAGCAACAGCAAATCCTTTACAAGTGATAATCGTTGAAACAGAACAAGGAAGGGGTATCTTGGGTGTAGTAGATGGTGAAGCACCAAAAGGAATTGAGAATGAGGAAAAAATAAAGGAAAGAAAAAAATTCCTGAGAAATTTAGGATACAAATTATAATAAAAAATTGGTGATATAAAAATGGTAGAAAAAAATAAGGAATATTTGTCATGGGAAAATTTTGAAACTGCGATGAAAAATATAAAGAATTGGGCAGAAAATAAAAAATTCAGAAATATATATGGAATCCCGAGAGGGGGTTTGATATTAGCAGTATATTTGTCACATCTGCTTGATTTACCTATTTTGATAGATAAAAACAAGATTACTTCAGAAACATTGGTAGTTGACGATATATGCGATTCGGGCGTTACATTAAAAAAATATAAAAATTATAAAACCGCAACATTATACTATAGACAAAATGAAGTATTCAAACCAGACTATTTTGTGTTAGATGCGAAATTGAATTGGATAGTATTTCCATGGGAAACAGATAAAACTTCAAAAAGAGATTACGAAGAAAATTTAAAATAAAAGAAATTTAAGCAACACTTATAAATTAAAATTTTTTAGAAATTCTTGTGATGTGGGGGTAGTTTAGCCTGGTAGAATGCCACGCTCATGACGTGGAGATCGGGGGTTCAAAACAATCTTTTTGCAAGCATTGTTTGCTTTGACATAACAATGTCTTAGGCAAAAAGCTTTGACAAAAAATTGGGAAATTCCCTCCCCCCACATATTAAAATATTTTATTTAAATTGGGATTTAAAGGAAAATCTAATATGGAATTGATATTTTTCTCTATAAATGAAATAAAAAAAGAAAAAAACATATTAAAAGGTAGTGTTGAATCAGCTAGGAGAATTTACAAAGATGTTTCTGTGGATTATATAACTCCAAAACATATAGGCTTTACGAGCTTGGATAAATTGCACGATACAAAGCATTCGATAATTTATTTTAGTGAAAAAGAATTTCCCAACTCTTGGAATTGTGATTGTCATTTGCATAGTATAAAAAAAATATTTTGCAAGCACATTTTAGCTGTTTTTATAAGACTAAATAAAGACAAAAGATTTCTAAAAAAATTCAAAAAAACAAGTTTATAAATTTTAAAGGTTTTATAAAACATATGGGGAGCAAAGTTTTCATTGTAATATTGATAATTCTAATGCTTTTAATATTTGGAATACTTCTTGAATTAAGTAAAACCGCTTATATGATTTATGGTGTTTGCTGGGAAGCTGAAGAATTAGAAGAGGAAGTGATTAATCATTTAAAATTAGATGGTTGTACTATAGAGGAAAATGTTTGTGAAAGATTACCTGATTTTTGTATAAAAAATGAAACTACAACAAGAGTTTGTTGCCCATTTAAAAAATGTCCTAACTATAAAGGTTTATTCTGTTAAAGGTTGTCTAACAAGATATGTGTTGAAAAACCCGTAATCACAAAAACAATCAATACTATAAAATTTATTAGATTCCACCCGAATAAAAAAGTGAATGGTACGGTTAATAGGGACACAGCAATCATTCCAGGTAATTTATGAGTCGAACCTCTATGTCTTGGTATGAATATTTCGTAAAAATATATTATTAATATGGGCAATGAAATGAAAAAACCGATTATAACAAAATCTTTAGTCCAAATTTTCCAAGTAAAAAAAAGATATCCAAATATAAATAAAATTACTGCGGGCATTAAACCTTTCATAATTTTCCTAGGTAAAGATTTTGGATGATCTACATCTGGAAATTCTGAAGAAATTACACCTAATACGACTCCTATAACAATTATGCCCTGATTTATATTAAAAAAATTATTAAAAATAAATGCAAGAATTAACGATAAAAGTGTTCCCGCGATGAGGTGATTTTGTGCATTTGACATAAAATTAGAAAAATATTTAAATTAATTTACTTTTCGGATTCTGTGGTGTAAAAAAATATGACATATAACGTCGAGAACATTATACCAAGATGTCCTGGTTGTAATTCACATGCTGATTATATTATATTGAATAAAAAAACTGGTGAAAAAAAATATTTTTGTAAAATGTGTGGAGATATCCATTTATACAAATACACTGGAGACGGATGGGAAATTATAAAACTATTCTAAACCCGGAGGCAGACGAAATTTCTTTTTTTTTAAATATTTCATACCTAAATAATATTTGATGAATTCTAAAACTAAGACATATACAAGCGTAAGTATAGCCAATATTAAAATCCATTGAGCCCTTGGTGCAACAAATATGCTTACAAGAATTACTATTATAAGTGTAGTAACTATTCTAAATATGTCTTTTGATCCAAAAGGCTTAACTTCCACAATATTATTAAAAAAAGCAAGTTAAAATATGTTTTGATAAAGATATATAAAGATTATTTTCTTCTTAAACAATATGGATAAGAAATTATTTTTTGTATTTTTGCTTTTCTTTTTAGTAATTCCTATCTCATACGGAGATGTTACTGTAGTAAGAAATATGCCTGAAAAAATAGAAGTTGGAGAAATGATATATGTTACAATAAACATAGAATTCATGGAAGAAATTACTGATTTTGATATTGTAGAAATGGTACCTCATGGATGGGAAATGGTTTCTTGGAATATAGAAAATTTTGAAGAAGATTTTGTTGAATTTGAAAAGGAAGATTCTTTAGAATTTTATTATGAAAATAGAACCTCTTTTCACTGGAGTTTCAAGGGAGACATATCAGAAAAGAGAGTAATTATTAATTATGAATTATTGGCAAAAGAAATAGGTGAAAAAGAATTTGTAAGTGTTTGGGCACATCCAAGAGGTTTCGATAGACAAAAAAATATTTTAGAAGTTGTAGATGTTGGAGCTTTACGCACAGAAGTAATTGTTTTTCCTGGCATATTAGTTCCTTCTTTAAATCAAGTTAGAGAGAATATAACATCAATATTTGTGCTTTTAGCTATAATTTTATTTTTAATCGCTATATTTTATGTTTCTAAAAAAATAAATGTGAAAGAATATTTAAGAAGATTAAAGCAAAAAAAAGATAAAATAAAAAGAATAGAGAAAGGAGATGACCCTGTGCAAGATATAAGAGCTTTTTTAAAATACGGAGTTCAAAAGGGACATAGAATAATAGAATTAGTAAAAGCACTCAAAAGCGAAGGTGTTGAAACAGATATAATTGAAAAATTAATAGAGAAAGAAGAATTAAAAGACTCCGATGAAAAAGAAGTTAAAGTATTTCCTGAAGATAAAATAATAAATGAAATAAAGGAATACTTGGATAAACTTTCAAAAGAAGAAAAAGAAAAAATCCATAAAGAATTAAATAAAAAATAGTAAGATTTTAAAACATATTCTTATTTCAAATTATATGCCTCGGTAGCTCAGTAGCCAGAGCGTCTGCCTTGTAAGCACCCTTTTCTTTCAAGAAAAGGGTGCACGGAAAAGAACTTCCTCAGGTAAGCAGAAGGTCGAGGGTGCGACTCCCTCCCGAGGCTTATTATTAAGAATTATCTCATTTTTTATTAAAACTTAATTTAGGGTATAATAATATTGCAATAGAAGCAAGAGCTACTGAAGAAATAGCAATAAATTCTACTGATGAAACATCCCTTAAAGAAAAGTTTTCGGTTGCTGAAACAAACAAACCCGTTATTCCAGTTGAATTTTTAGGTTTAACTGGAATAAGTTCTTCTTCAATTGATTTCTCTTCAATCTCATCTTCTAATTCAAATTCTAAAATTAAATTGCAAATTTGCAAAGCATTTTCAAAATAATTTTCGTTCATTAAATCTTCCGCATTTTTGTATTGTTCTCTTAGTTCAATTGTTTCAATACCTTCTGTTTCTAATTCTTCAATATATCCAATTGCATTTCCACAAGTTTCCATTGTTTCTTTCTCGAAGATAT
>PWUQ01000002.1 GCA_003563585.1 Candidatus Parvarchaeota archaeon | reverse complement strand
TAAAGAAAGTGTTGCGAAACTTTTATCTGAAATTAAAATATAACACCCTCACACCCTTGTTTCTGTTGGAGTTTTGATTTTAAAAATCTTCAAAAAATAATTCTATTCAAAAAAATATTTTTTAGACACCCCTCTTTTTCATTTGGAACTTAAAACTCCCTCCTTTACTTCTTTTAGAAGTAAAATATAGGTTCCCCCTTGTTTCCAGTGGAAATCATTAATATTAATAAATATATATTATATTATATATATTATATATATATTTACTATATAGATAATATATAATATAATAATAAAATAAAGAGATAAAGCAAAAAGAAAAACAAAAATCTTTTTATTATTAAAAGGAGACGAATTTATAAGCTTAAAACCACATATTCTTTTAGAAAATATATATTATATTAAATACATATGAAACAAAGGTGTTATAGGTATATAAAACCCTAATTTTTGCGCTACACCACAAAATAATATACGTTTCTCCACATGAAATAAAGGTATGTGTGAGCTCTACAAGTAAACAAGGTTCAAAAAAAATATTTCATATGGAACTATATTTTATAGTATACAAAACAATTTATATACTAAATTAATTGAAAAAATACTATGGGGGTAGCGATAGAAAATATTTTTGAGGAATATTTGAATAAGAGACCTATATTTTCAAATAAAGATATTTTATCTATTAAATATAAACCTGAAAATATTCCACATAGAGAAGAACAAATTTCTACAGTGGCCAAAATCCTCGCACCTTGTTTAAGAAAAGAAAAACCATCTAATATTTTTATATATGGAAAGACAGGAACTGGAAAATCTTTATGCGCAAATTATGTTTGCAAACAACTTTCTAATATTTCTGAGAAAAAAGATATACCTTTGAAAATAGTTTATTTAAATTGTAAAATGGGAAAAGTTGCAGACACAGAATATAGATTAATCGCGCAACTAGCAAGAGAATTTGGACAAGACGTTCCAGCAACAGGCCTGCCAACAAGTGAGGTATATAAAATATTTTATGAAATCATTGATGAAAAAGAAATAATAGTTATTTTGGTTTTAGATGAAGTTGACCGTCTATTAGATAAATGTGGTGATGAGGTTCTATACAATTTAACCAGAATAAATCAAGAACTTAAAAATGCAAAATTAAATATCATAGGCATTTCAAATGATGTCACGTTCATAAATAATTTAGATCCACGAGTCCGCTCGTCTTTAAACGAAGAAGAAATAGTTTTTCCTCCATATGATGCGCTTCAAATAAAAGACATACTTAATGAAAGAGCAGAACAAGCATTTAATGGAGGAGTTATTTCAGAATCAGTCATATCAAAGTGCGCTGCTTACGCAGCAAGAGAACATGGAGATGCAAGAAGAGCATTAGATTTACTTCGTGTAGCAGGAGAGTTGGCTGAAAGAATGGGTAAGGACAAAGTAGAAGAAGACGATGTTGATTCTGCTGAAGAAAAAATTGAAAAAGAAACAATAGAAGAAGTGGTAGAAAAATTACCAAAACAATCTCAATCAGTTCTTTACGCAACCTTGTTACTTTTAAAAAACAGAAAAGAAGAAGAGGAAGTTTATACCGGCGAGATTTACGATGTTTACAAAAGTGTTTGCATAAGAACATCATCAAAACCATTAACTCAAAGAAGAGTTTCGGATCTAATAGCTGAACTTGATATGTTAGGAATTATAAATGCAAAAGTTATTTCAAAAGGAAGATATGGAAGAACAAGAGAAATTTCATTGAGTATGACAAAAGAAATAGTCAACAACGTTGGAAAAAATTTGAAAACAAACCTCGGACTTTAATTGATAATTATGGACAAATCAATTTCTAAAATTGCTGAGAAAGGATTTTTAGTTTCTCCCGGCCTCGAAGTCGAAGAAGATAAAGTCAATTCTTTTTTGGAATTTCTGAAAAATTTAGAAACTAAACCCTGCATAATTTCTCCTGATTTATATGAAACTTTTTTGGCGCAGAAAAAGGAAATAATTGTCAAAAGGCCAAAATCCAACAGAAGTGAAATTGAAACAAAAATAGAAATAAAAAAAAACTATGTGCAAAAAAGAAAAGAAACCGCATTAAATGATTGGGTAAATTATTATTCAGATAGATATGAAAGAATCAAAAAAATTCTTTTGAACAGAGAAGAAATGCGCAGCGTAATATCTATAAAAAGAATTGAAAGCATGACTGGAAGAAATGAAGTTGCGCTTATAGGATTAATTAGTAATATACATAAAACATTTTCTGGAAAATATATAATAACTTTAGAAGACCCTTCGGGTACAGTAAGTGTTTATTTAAAGGAAGGTGCAGAAGACGTTGCAGGAGAATTAGTTTGCGATGAAGTCATAGGTGTAGTTGGAGTAAGTTCTAAAAATTATGTTTATGCAAGCAAAATATTATTCCCGGAAATACCCAGAAGAGACCCAAAAAAAGCCGAGGAAGAAGTGTACGCAGCATTCATTTCAGACATACACGTAGGAAGTAACATGTTTCTTACAGAATCGTTTGGACAATTCGTGAAGTGGATGCGCGGTGAAACTGGGAGCGCAGAACAAAAGAGAATAGCAGACAAGACGAAATACCTCTTTGTTAGCGGAGACCTTGTAGATGGGGTAGGCGTTTATCCAGGACAGGAAAAAGAACTCATAATAAAAAACATATATGACCAATATAGGGAGTTCGCTAAGTACATGCATAGGATACCTAAGGATGTTCAAATAATAATGATACCAGGGAATCACGATGCATTAAAACTTGCTGAGCCACAACACCCTCTATTCGAAGATATCGCAGCACCTCTTTATGAACTAGAAAACGCAACAATGCTTTCCAACCCCGCGTATGTAAATATTCACAAGACAAAAACATTTTCTGGTTTTAATGTTTTAATGTATCACGGTTCTTCTTTTGACCATTTTGTTGCTGAAGTTCCAAAATTAAGAGAAAAGGGGTACGAAAGAGGAGATGAAATAATGAAATTTTTATTGAAGAAAAGACATCTTTCTCCGACACACACAGCTACAAGAATAGACCCAACACCACAAGATTTTTTGGCTATAGATAAAATACCAGACATTTTCACGACAGGACACATACACTACACATCTGTCGGGAGATACAGAAACATACACACAATCAATAACGGATGTTTTCAAGACAAAACAGAATTTCAATTAAAAGTGGGACACAATCCAACACCAGGACATGTCCCGATATTAAATTTACAGAATAATAAAGTAAAAGTTATGAGGTTTGTCTAATGGACATAGATGAATATTTTCAAGAAATTGAAAAGAAAACTAAAAATGCATATGAATTGGCTGAAAAGGCAAGAAAAAAAGGAAGGGACCCCGAGAGCAAAGTAGACATTCCCCTAGCAAAAAATATTTTCGAGCGTGTTGAAGGACTTATAGGTGCCATCAAACCAGAAATTATAAATTCGGGATTAGTTAAAAGATTAAAAGAACTTGACGACACACATGGTAGCGGGGATTGGAGAGTTGCTTTAATAATTTCAGAAGAAGTCGCAAAAGGAAAATTCTGCGAATTCAAAGATGATAAGGAAGCAATAGAGATAGGTATACGTGTAGGGCTTGCGTATATGACTATGGGTGTTGTATCCGCACCATTAGAAGGATTCATAGAATTTAGAATAAAGGAAAGACAAGATGGTAAAAAATACGGTTCATGTTATTTTGCCGGACCAATACGTGCGGCAGGAGGAACTGCTGCAGCAGTCACACTGATTATCGCAGATTATTTGCGGAGAAAATTCAAATTAGAACCTTTTGACATAACAAAAGAAGAAATAGAGAGAAACATAAGCGAAGTAGAATCATATCATAAAGTAGTTGCGCGCCTTCAATATTTTCCAAAAAAAGAAGAACTAGAATTTTTATTAAATAATGTTCCGCTGGAAATAAACGGAGACCCAACATCTAGAAAAGAAGTTTTGATACATAAAGATTTATCGAGGATAGGAACTCCTATGATAAGAGGTGGGATGTGCTTAGTTCTTTGTGAAAGCCTTGCGCAAAAAGCTCCCAAAATATTGAAAAATATAGAAAAATGGGGCGAAGAGTACGAACTTGCTGAGTGGGCATTTCTCAAAGAATATCTAGAAATAAAATCAAAATTACACACCAGTGAAAAAAAAGAAAATTCGGACGAAAAAATAAAACCAAACAATATTTACATACGTGAAATTGTTGCGGGCAGGCCTGTTTTTGCATATCCAATGAGAAAAGGAGGATTCAGATTAAGATATGGACGTTCAAGACTTAGTGGTTTAGCAGCCGCTGGAGTGCATCCAGCGACCACAAGAATATTAGGGGATTTTATAGCCACCGGAAGTCAGCTTAGAATAGAGAGACCTGGAAAAGCATGTTCAACAACACCCTGCACAAGCATAGAGGGCCCCGTTGTAAAACTTTGGGATGAAAGTGTTGTCAGAATTAATTCAGAAGAAGACGCAAATAAATATAGAAATAAAGTTAAAAAAATACTTTTCTTGGGAGACTTACTTTTTGCTTACGGTGAATTTGCAAGGAACAACCATATTCTTGTTCCAAGTCCATACGTAGAGGAATGGTGGGTTCAGGATTTAGCAAAAGCCACAAAAGGAGAATTTGATTTACCAGAAGATTTGGGTCCAATGCAACTTGCAGACATATCCATCGAAAATAAAATTCCTTTGCATCCTAATCTCACATTTTTTTATTCTGACATAACTTCGGAAGAAACAATCCAATTATTTGAAACGCTCAAAAAATCAAACATAGATGAAAGCCCGGATTTAAAAATAATATTTGAACATAATAAAAACATAAAAAAAATTCTTGAAGATTTATGCGTCCCACATTCGTTGATAGATAACGGTATAAAAATAAAAGGGGAAGCTGCAGTAGGTATTCTTTTTGCATTTGGATATTTGCCAGATAAAAAATGGCCGGAAGAAAAACCAGACATTTCAAAAAAACCTTTAGAAATGATAAATTCTATTTCATGTGTAAAAATAAAAGACAAATCTGGCATATACGTTGGCGCAAGACTTGGAAGGCCAGAGAAAGCAAAGCATAGAAAAATGAAGGGGCGCCCACACATGCTTTTTCCCGTAGCATCTCAAGGCGGAAGAATGAGAAGCATGAACGAAGCTATAGAAAAAGGTTTTGTGGAATCAGAATTTCCGAATTTCAAATGTCCCAATTGTGGGTGCATTGATATATTCAAAAAATGTGAAAAATGCAATGTTGAAGGAGAAATAATTAAATTCTGTAGAAAATGTGAAAGAGAAACAACACAGGAAAAACATTGCGGTATTGACACTGTGTATTATAAAAAACAGAAAGTAGACGTTCGCGAAAAAATGAACAGCGCAATAAAAAATCTAAATATATCATTACCCAATATGGTAAAAGGAGTTAGGGGGACTTCAAATAAGACGAGAATTTCCGAACCTATAGAAAAAGGAATACTCAGAGCCATACACAATCTTTACGTAAATAAGGACGGCACGGTAAGATACGATGCTATTGAAACACCAATGACTCATTTCAAACCAAAAGAAGTTAGAACTAGTATAGAAAAATTAAGAGAACTCGGCTATGAAAAAGATATTTATGGAGAAGAGCTGAGAAATGAAAATCAAATACTTGAATTGTTTCCACAGGATGTAGTTTTACCAGACTGTAAGGAATGGCAAGAT
Source organism: Candidatus Parvarchaeota archaeon (assembly GCA_003563585.1). Classification (GTDB taxonomy): domain Archaea; phylum Nanobdellota; class Nanobdellia; order CSSed11-243R1; family CSSed11-243R1; genus CSSed11-243R1. The sequence goes on along the minus strand of PWUQ01000002.1, from coordinate 95 downwards.
GAATCTGCTCTTGAAATTGTATACAAAACAGCGGCGTTTGTAGATGACTTACTTGAAAAATATTACAAAGTAGAAAAATATTATAACATACGTTC
>PWUQ01000042.1 GCA_003563585.1 Candidatus Parvarchaeota archaeon | reverse complement strand
TTTTTTATTGAATTCCAAGGGTCTGGCATATCTAAAATGATAACATCTAAATTTTTTTCTTCAATTGAATCATGAGTGCTTTGATTTTTGAATTCAACCCATTCTGAAAGATTGAAATTTTCCACATTTCTTTTAGCGATTTCTAAAAAATCCTCGCGTTTTTCATAAGAATAAATTTTTCCATTTGGTTTTACAAGATTTGCCAAGTAACAAGTTAATGCACCGCTTCCACTCCCAGCTTCTAAGACTTTTGAGCCTGATGAAATTCCTGTGAACGTGGAAATAATCCCGGCGTCTTTAAGAGTAATTATCTGAGGTCCACGTTCTAATGTGTCGAATTTATCCACAAAATCAAGATTCAAAGCAATAAATTTTTTGCCTTTATTTGTTTCGATTATTTTACCATGTTCTAATTTTTGCTTTTCGATAAAACCCAAATGAGTATGCAAATCTTTTTCTTCTTCAACGTATAATTTTTTTCCAGATTCATCTATAAGAACTTTCATAGTCTTTCATCTTCTAAAAAATCCAAATCTTTTAAGCCTTCTTTCGTAATAATATATTAAAAGAAGTGCAGTTACAATTATCGCAACAATCCATGCAGGTATAGGAATAACCTCGGGTTCAACTGGTTTAAAAATAGGAATTATTCTTAATCTCGAAATTTCTGTTTCAGGCACATCTAATTCGATTGCAGATATTGTAAACTCTCTTCTTATAACTGAATAATTATCTTTTTTCCCCAAGAATATGAAATCTATTTCAATCTCTTCCTCAGAATCTATTTTAAATAAATATTCTAAATTTGCCTTATTCTCTCCTACATCTTCAAAATAATCTAGTTGAGTTATTCCTTTCTCATACTCTCTTATTTCATATTCTAATTCCCTTAAGTCTTGATTTGATTCAATTTCAACACTAACTTTAAATGTATCATTAGTTAAAACAAAATTTGGATAAAAGATTGTTAAATTGTATGAAGGCAATTCTATTTCAACGTAACTAACACGTGCACCATTTCTTGAAACCACTTTTGTATCTGTTTCACATATAGTAAATTCATCATATACCCAATCGCTACAATAATCATATATGTCACATGTTCTTACACCCCAAATATAACAAGCATATGTATCTAATTCTGTTTTTGTAACTGGAGATTCTTCTGTGGTTATTTCCCCATTAAAATAAAATTGGTCGTATGTTTCATCTCCATCTGGGTCCACACCAGAATCCCAATTGAATGTAATATCAGTCTTTTCAGTGTGTTCTTGTGGAATTAATACAGGTTCACTTGGAGGATTATTTGTTAATTCAAATGTGTCGAATTCCCAATCAGAACAAACATAATCATTGCAAGTTCTGCATTGCCAAGTATGACTCCCAAAACTAACATTTCCTGTTTCATCATATATATTAAAATTTCCATTACTTAATGGACTACTTTGGACTATTACATGTACAGGCAATTCAGGAATATTTGTGTCTTCTCCCGGTTCGCAGTAAAGATTAACTGTTCTTCTATTAAGTATTGTTGAAATCATGGTAGGTTTATCTGGACGTTTTGCAATAGTAACATTTACAAAACCCAAACCATCTTCATCTGTTATATCTATTTCAAAACCTATTAAATCATCTTTAATAGCATCAACATTTACAGTTGAACCTGGACTTGTGTCTAAATTTCCAATAACATAATATCCATTTGTCTGACTTACTGCTGTGCCTGAACATCCTCCTCCAGAACAACTATCAAGTGTAACAGTCACATCAGCGCCAGCTATTACATTATTGTTTATGTCTTTTATGTATCCTTCCACAACACCTAAGTAGATGTTGGCATTAGCAATACTCATGCTAAAAAATAAAATTAAAAATATAAATACAAATTTTTTTTGATTAATCATCACCTGAAATCACCCTCACTAAAACTATAAGATTGAAATTTTTCTGAATATATAAATATACCTTCACTTACATATATGTACTCTAATTCATTTTCAACAGCTCTTGGACTGTAAACGTCAAACTTTTGTTCGAATTTGTTCCACTTTAATATGAATCTAAAATCTTCCATCTCATTTGCAAGGCTGTCAACGTTTAAATCTGCTAAAAAGACATATGGAATCGCGTTCCATCCTTTTATTAAAGTAAAATCTATTGATTCGAAGAAAGGTTCATCATGTTCTATTTTTTTAGTTGTTTCATTTTCAAAAAAAATGAAAACTGTTTCATTTGGATAAAAAGTATCAAAAGGATTATCTATGGCTCTTGGACTATAAACTTCGAATTCTTGTTCAGAACTGTCCCATTTTAGTACAAATCTATATTGACTATCTATTTCTGAAAAAGCGTAACTTAAATTATAGTCAGGTTTTTCAGAACAATAAGATAATTGATTCCATCTTGGAACTATTTCCCAAAAACAATAATGAATTCTAACAAAAGAACTTATTTGTCTAGTATTCACAAAATAAGCTGTTGTACTAGTGGTGTATCTAAAACTAAATACAGATATGGCTATTAAAAATAGTATTACAAAAAAAAATATTCTTTTATCCATTTATATATAAAGCTTTTATTGTTTAAAATACTTTTTCAATTTGTTTTTAAAAAGCAATAAAAATGATAAAATTGCAAAAGTACTCAAGAGTATTAAAATATTAATATTGAAAAAATTTTGAGGTTTTAATGGTTCTACTTCTTCAGGCTCTGTTATCATCGCATTAACTTTTCCTTCCAAACAATATCTTATCATACCTATGTTTTTGCATATAACAAAAGAACCTTGCATTGTTTCAAATTCATATTCTTCAGGTACATTTGCAGTTATATTAAAATATGTTATTTCTCCTCTAACGACTTCTATAATTTTAGGACAAGATAAATATTCACTTTGAGGTTCACAATCCATGATAATTGTTTCTTCTGAATTTGTTGAAATTCCAAATGATACATTTCTATATCCTCCTCTGGGCAATTCAATATTTCTTTGAGGTGGAGATATTCCTGCTACGAACCCTTCTGATATTGAAATACAAAAAAACAAAATTAAAAATAAAAATAAAATTTTTTTCATTTTTTCTTCCTCTTTTTACCATTATTTATAATCATATAAATCACTACTGCTAGTGCTGAAAAAATCAATATATAAAATAGAAAGATAGACTCTTCTTTTCTTGTGTGAATAACTCTATAACTAGTCACTTCAATATCGGATTGTAATTCGTTTGTGTAAAAATCACGATAAAAACCTCTTGCGGATATGGTGTAAATACCTCCTTTTTCAAATGTGAATTCCGTTTCAAAAATTTCTGTATTGTCTGGATTTACCTCTCTAGATTCAGTTTCTATAACTTCTATTAAATTGTTATTGATATCGTGAATAAAGAATTTAACATGAGGTGATATCATTTTATCCCAATTGTTTTTAAACAAAGCATTTATATTTACAACTTCACCCAAATCAACTTTTTCATTAAAATTAAGTTCCAAAAGTTCTATTTCGGAAAATACCTCATCTTCACCATAAATAGTGAATGTTCTTTCTAACTTATTCATTAAATCGTTTTTAAAATAAAAGCTTGTTATTATTGTGTATTCCCCAGGATTTAATCTTTGAGTTCTTAATTCAATATTTTCAAAAATTTCTTTATCTGGAAATATTTCTTTTCCGTCTATTTTTTCTCTATGAAATCTTTGCGTTTTTTCATAATTCCATATTTCAAAATCATAATTTAAATTTAGACTGATTGTGCCTGTGTTTTTGATTAACATATCCACATTTACAGGAAAATTACTAAATGTCGAATAAGCATTTAATTCTTTAACTTCAATTCTTGCGAAGTTATCTCCAATAACACCTACATCAAATCTAATTCCTATTCCAGTAGAGATAGCAGAACCACCTTCCCGTTCGACAGTGTCTGTACTTCCAACGAATATAAGATATCCATTATATCTCTTATTTAAAGCATCATCAGGTATTCTAATAATGACTGTTATTTGTTCTTGAGATCTACTTTCTATTGTTTTTATATCATCCAAAACAAACCAATCTGCCAAATCTCCTGTTGTTTGATATTTAATGTTTATATCAAAATCGTTAGGATTTTGAATATTAAGAACTGCTTCAAATGTTTCTCCAGGTAATTTATTTGAAATATCTATTCTAGAAGGGCTTACACCAATACTAAATGCATTAGCAGAACTTAATACAAACAAAAATGATAAAATCAAAATCATAAATTTTTTATGCATAATATAACCTTATATCCATGTTTTAAATAAATTTCTATAAAATTTACTCTGATAAAATTCTATTTATATTTAATCTTCCATCGTGATACGCGAACCAAAGATTTCCATTGTTCATGACTCCAATTGTGGGATTTAATGCGACATTTGTCGATAATTCTTTTGGAACGTCCCATGTTTCTCCCGAATCAAAAGATCTCATATAATGTGGAATGTCATCATTTACAAAAATCATCCAAATCGTGTCGTCAATATCTGCTATAATATATGATTCTTTTTCTGTTTCAATCAAAGGTAAGTCAATTGTATTCCAAGTCCCATTATATTTTCTAAATCTAATTGGTGCTGCTCCATCAGAACCTAAAGAGTATGATAAATATAAATTATCTTCTGAATCAGCAGTAATTCTAGGATAATCTCCACCAGCTGCTATTGTTGTGGGAGAATTCCATGTTTTTCCATCGTCAATAGATTTTATGTAGTATATATCTCTCGGATTTAAACCTAAAGTAGTTCTGTAAACAATATGTAAATCTCCTTCTGAAGTTATTTCAAAAGAAGGATAAATATTAACTCCACTGCTTGTTATTTGTGAAGTATTCCAATTTATTCCACCATCATTTGAGGTATAAAGAAATAAATTATAATTAAATCCAGAAAGTTTTGATACTACCAAAGCAAGCTCACCATTTTCTAAAACACGTAATTCACTCATAGAAGCCATACCCTCATTTTCGACAATTCTGTTTAAAGAGGACCATGTATTTCCATCCGAACTATTTCTGAATCCTATGTCATATCTTGAACTGCTCACATATATAGAAGTTAATTCATAATACATATCATTATAAGGATTTTGTGAATAAAAAGCTGCAACACCACTTGCAAATCCTAAGTTTTCAGTAAATTCGTATTCGCCTTCAACTGCAGTCAATTGAATTGTTCCGTTACAAATACCTGAAACACCTATTTCTGGAAGAACCTGCCAATAAAAATTTCTTAGACTTAATTGATTCCACAATTCCCATGTTTTTTTGCCTAAATTAAGATTTATCTCTACCTCGTCAATTTCCAAATTATTCTTGTCGTTAAACCCTGTGTTTTGAATAAGACTATGTCTTATATTTTCTATTTTTATTTCTCCTATCCCACAATCCATACTAGTTCCGCTTAAATTTATGTTCAAAAGAGAATTTCCATAATTTTTTATCGGAAAAGAAACTTCGTCAGTGTAATCTCCAGGTAATGCAGAACCAAAATCCAAAAAGGTTCCTGATTGAAAACTCAATAATTCATTTACTTCCACGTTTATATTTTCTGTGTCGTTTTCTGATTCACTATCTTCTATATAAACAAAACACTCCCAGTCTCCTTTTGTGGCGTGATAAGGTAATTCAAATGAGAATGTTACGTTCATGTTTATAAAATCATATCCAACTGTTTCCGGAGTGTCGTTATAAAAAGCGTAATTTATATTTTGGAATTCTTCATCGACAATAGATTCGTCATAATATCCATAATAAAATTTCGCATAAAGATTGTCAGTATTTATATCCTCGTAACCATTATAAT
>PWUQ01000030.1 GCA_003563585.1 Candidatus Parvarchaeota archaeon | reverse complement strand
ATTAGTTACCCTATGGTTGCAATGATGCTTACAAAAAAAATAATTGGCTACGATAGAAATATTTTGCCTCATCTTAAAAATATTCAATGGAAAAAGATAAATCAAAAAAACAAAAATAACTACATGCGATCTGTTAAGGAAGTTCTGGAAAATTTAAAAAACAAAGGAGTAAATACTCAAACAATAGAGGAGGAAGTTGATAGAATTTTTCAAGAACTAAAAAAAACAACTTGGAAACACCTAGGAGAAAAAAGGATTCCACCTAAAGCTTATTAAAATTACAATATGAATAGAAGAGAAAAATTTGAAAAAATTTTCAATGAAATTTACAGACTAAATGTTTGTGGCAAAGATTCTCTAAAAGTACCCAGAGATATCTCAAAAACAAATATTAATTCTAAGGTTATGATTATTGCTGAGGCTATGGCACCAGAACAAGTAAGAATTTCTGGAGTAAATTATTTTTTCAAAAATGGAAAAATAGGTAATACAGGAAATAATTTAGAAAAATTCTTAAATTTTTTTAATTACACCGTATATCCTAATAGAAGAAACTGCGTTTATCACACCGAAATAGTTCACAACTTTCCTGGACATGTTATTAAAAAAGGCAAAAAATTAATAAGAAGGCCAAGTAAAAAAGAAATTGAGGAATCAGTTAAAAGCCAAATTTTACAAAAAGAAATAGATTTTTTAAAACCAAGGCTCATTCTTTTAATGGGTAACACAGCCTATACTATCTTTTACAAATATTTTTTGGATGTTAAAGTTGAAAGAACACTAACGGGAGAAATAAAGTGTATTGTTAAAAACAAGAGGTACCATAGATATTACAATATCCCTATTATACCAATACAACACAGTTCTGGAGCAAATCCGAGATTCAACCAAATATTGAAAAACAAAAATTTAGTTGAGTTAATAAAAGATATTTTAAATAAAAAAGCTTGAGCCTACTAAATTTCAAGTAGCTATACAAAAAAGCAAAGAGATAGAACTGGGAGATTAAATTCATATTTTAAAAAAGCTAAAAGTAGTAAAAGCACCTAAACAGGTTTTTGAAAAACACAAAAAGAATTGGAAGAAACTTTTGCTAAAGAAACCTAAAGATATTTCTTCTTAAGAATAGTTTACTCTTCTTCTTTTGAAAAATTAATCCAGGCAAAAACAGGTCTCTCTGATTTAACTAGGGTAGGGTTACTTCTTATATTACCCACATCTCCCATAACAGGCTCTACACAAACAAAATCTTGTCCAGGCTGTGTCCAAATCCAAACCTTTTTATATTCTTCAGAAATTTGCATTGCCAAATTAAATTTTCCTGATAGGGGTAATCTTGAATTTCCAGGATTATCAATGCTAACAGCTTCACCACTCAACCATTCTTCAAAAGAACTCTCTCCTTTTTCCTTACCTACCAAGTCCAACAAGAATTTCTTTTTCTGTCCTTCTACCACAGGGAAATAGGGATGCAAACCCATAGAAATCGGCATAATATCGGTTTCATCCTTGTTGCTGACTTTCTGCAATAAGGATACAGAGCCATCTTGTTCAGCTTGTATTCTCATTTCCAAACGAAAATCATGTGGAAAAACTTTTTGAGTATGATTATTTGCTTCCAAAATCTCTATTAATATTAATTCTCTTTCATTATTTTTTACAACATCCCAGTTAGAATCTCTAGCAAAACCGTGTTGTGGTAACCCTTCGTTATCAGGCCCTGCATTAGGGAACATAATAGGAATCCCACCCCCTTATCTTTTGACTCTGGAAATTATTAGGATCTTGGTACAATATCTCTGTATTATCAATCATTATTGACGTTATAATCCCTCCACGTTCAGGACAGACAGAAACTTGGTTCCCCTCTGAACCATGTAAAGTTTCAATTCGTAAACTAGGTTCAAGTTCAAATTCTTTATTAGGCATAGTCTAACTTATTAATATAAAGCAATTCTTTGTAATTTTATCATTAAAACAACCTTTTGTCATATTAAAAAACAGGGAAAATCTCACCAAGAAGGCCATTTAACATCACCCTTACTCATTTCTTCAAAAAACAAATTTTCATTAACTTTTATAGCAAAAGCTTCTTCTAAAAACATCTTGGCTATACATAAATGCCCAAAAGAGTTGGGATGTTCCAAATCTAAAACACCTTTATCCTCCAAAGTATATACTCTATCCATATCATCATAATTTTTAAAAATTTCATATCCATTTATTATTTGAACACTCTCTGGTTTTTCCAAAGAAAAAGCCTCTTTCGTTAAAGTTAAATATTCATTATTTTTCCTTTCATCTTTACTATAAATACTAGGGACATAAATACAATCCTTCTTTTTGTTTTCAATAATTTTGAAAATTTCCTCCATATTTCTTACATAAACATCTATTTCAAAACCTTCATTAAAATTGTTTGATGTGCCCATTATTAAATATAAATCAGGATTTACTTCACCTAAAGAAGTCTTGAGAGATTTAAGAAATTCTTTTGTTGTCCCACAATCTAAAGAATAATTGAAAAATTTCAGATTCCATTCAAAAATACGCCAATCATCTATATATTCTTCAAACGAAAACTTAAGAATGTATTCAAAAACAGAACGCCAATTAGGAAAAACTGATTCTGCTGATGTTATTGAATCACCAACGAAAGCAATTCTATATTCTTTACCTTCTTTTAAATTTTGCAATATTTTATTGTACAAAGGTGATTTCATAAAAAGAATTTCTAATTTTATAACTTCTTTTTCATAACCCAAGAAGCCTTAGAATAACCCAAACGCTTGTAAAGTTTTATGTTGTTAAAGTTACTAGTACTCAATCTTAATTCCTTAAGATTTTCATTTTTTCTTGCATGTTCTTCAACAAAATCCATTAACTTTCTACCAATACCTTGTCCTTGAAAATCTTTTTTAACCATAAAATCTTGAACCTTTCCTAAACAATAATCCTTATTAACAACCAAACCTATCGTTCCAAGAAGCTGTTCATCTTTAAAATAACCCCAAATCCTACCCGCTTTTAAATGTCTTTTTATACCTTCCCTTATTGCTTCTGTTGAAGAAGATTTACCAAAAAAATTATACTCCAAAGGGTCAAAAACTTCTTCACTTAAATCTACTAATTCTTCTAAATATTTTTCGTCTAATTCTTTTATCATTTTTAAATGTTTAAGATTATTTAAAAATTATACAATAAATGAGAGTTAAGAAAAGACATTAAACTAAATTTCTTTTTAAATCCCATGCTATTTTATAACAAAGGAACTTTACTTTTTTAAACCCATATCACAAAGTATACACTCTTGTTACACTTCCTGATATAACAGGGTATGATAAAAAATGAGTTATTAAAATTAGAAACGCTCCCTTATTTCACAACAACCTTATTACATTCGATAACCTCAGAGAATAAAAATACTTTGAAAAAAACAAATTTAAAAAAAGCTAAAGAAATTTTAGATTTCGCAGAAAAAGAAAATGCTTTTGTGAATAGTATTGGTGAAGATGTACAAACAATATATGAGGTTGTAGAAAATTTTAAAGACAAAAAGAATTTTGAATTATATGAAATAATTTCTGAAAACAAAACAGTTGGAATTATATCTTCATTTCCGAATCCAAAAAGATTCGATGATGACGTTATAAGCATAGGGGCTATGTATGTCTTACCAGGACAAAAAGGAAAAGGATTTGGGAAAAATGCTCTTAAACTTTTTTTGCAAAAAGCAAAAGAAAAAGGTTTTAAAAAAGCTTTTACAAAAACCTGGAGTACTAACAAAGCTTCAAACAAAATTTTAAAGTTTCTAGGTTTTCAAAAAATTGGGAGAAAAGAAAAAGATAGAGTAAACGGTGATGACACCATAGAATATCTTTTAGAACTATAAAGCCTTTGCCTGCAATGTTAATTAATGATATAATTCTTTCATTCGGAAATATTAATCTGCCTTTATGAAAGAAAATAAATCCATCAGTTTCAAAGAATATTTAAATATAGCCTTTTGGTCCATAAAGGTTAATTTCAAAATACACCCATTTTTTGCAACCTGCCTGTTTTTAACAGGTATAATTAGACAACTTCGAACAATAGCTAATATATATGTAATTTCAAGACTAATAGACAGATTAGTATATATGGCTCAAGATACTACAAATATTGAAGATTTAATTCCATACCTTTTAATCCTACTAGCTATAAATTTTTTCTTTACAATAACTGAAGATTTGTACGGACACAGCTCAAGAGCAATTGTAAGACTTGGAAGGCCATATTTAGAAAAAATGCAATTTGAAAAAATTAATTATTTAGGTACACAAACGTTAGAACTTCCTAAAATTGCAAATCTACATCAAAAAGCAGATGATTGGTTATTTTCAACAATAGATATGACATACACAGTTCTCAATATGCTTTCCTTTTTAATCAGAACCTTAGTAACAGGAATTGTCCTCTTTTTTACTATACCTTTTGTATTAATAATAATCTTAATTTTGTCAATAATTTTCTTCATACAAAGAAAGCAACATTTTACTCGAATTTTCAATTGGTATGACAAAGCAGAAAATCTGGAAGGCAGAAAGAAAACTCATTCAACTTCAAATAGAATCAGAGATCCTAAAAGTCTTGGGGAAATATCTATTATCGGAGCTTTCACTTTCTTACAAAAAAAATATACCAACTTTTATGACTATTTCAATGCTGAAGTTTTAAAAATAATGAAAAAAGATTTCACCAGCAGGTTCTTTCTTTCTTTAATGAGCAGTTTAACTTTTCTTTACGGATATATTAGAATTTTCTCTTTGCTTTTGAATAATAAGATTTCAATAGGAGACACTACATTTTTCATGATTACAATAAATGATTTTCACGGTGCAATACAAGGCTTTTTTGAAGAAAGTGCAAAATTTCGAGACTTTGTAGTAAGAACCAAAGAAGTTTACAGATTTTTTACTCTAGAACCTGCAATAAAAGATGGGGAAATTGAAATCGAAAGATTTAAAGAAGCTCCACTTATTGAAATAAAAAATATTTCTTTCCATTATCCAAATGACAAAAGATATGTTTTAAAGAATTTTTCCCTTAAAATAGATCCTGGAGAAAAACTTGCTGTTGTTGGTGAAAATGGGGCAGGGAAAACAACTCTCGTTAAGTTACTTTGCAGAATATATGATCCACAAGAGGGTAAAATATTAATTAATGGAGTTAATCTTAAAGACATTAAGATTGATGACTGGTACAAAAATATCGGAGTTTTATTCCAAGATTTTAATTTTTATGAAGAATTAACAGCTGAGGAAAATATCTATCTGGGTAGATCGATTAAAAAAATAGAGAAAGGAAAAGTTGTTGAAGCAGCAAAAAACGCTGACGCTCATGATTTCATAATGGAGTATAAAAATAAATATCAAACAATTATGAGTGAAAGAATAAAGGGTGGTATTAGACCAAGCAATGGGCAAAAACAGAAAATCTCAATCGCAAGATTTTTCTACAGAAATGCTCCATTTGCAATATTTGATGAACCAACTTCAGCAATAGATGCAGAATCAGAATACAAAATTTTTAATAGGATTTATAAATTCTTCAAAAATAAATCCGTTTTAATAATATCTCATCGTTTTTCCACTGTAAGAAATGCTGATAGAATAATTGTTCTTCATAAAGGACAGATTGTTGAAAAAGGGACACATTCTGAACTTTTAAAACGAAAAGGGAAATATGCAAAAGCATTTGAAAAACAAGCTAAAGGGTATAAAAATAAAGATTAACATACTTCACTTGATATAATCTCCATATGAACAAAAACAACATAGAAGTAGAAATTCGGTCATT
>PWUQ01000048.1 GCA_003563585.1 Candidatus Parvarchaeota archaeon | reverse complement strand
GAAGCAAGAGATTTGCATCCAACACATTGGGGAAGGCTTTGTGCATCAGAAACTCCTGAAGGTGTAAATATCGGGCTAAGAAAAAATCTTGCATTAACTTGTGAAATTTCGACAGCTCCTGAGATGGAGGAAAAAGATATAATTGCAAAATTAAAAAAGACGGGTTTGGAGAATTAAAATGACTGACATTTTTTTGAACGGGAAATATATTGGTACACACAAAGAACCAACTAAATTCATTAGTCAAATAAAGAACATGCGTATAGATGGTTCTATTCCAAAAACTACAAATTTCTATTATAATGAAGAAGAAGAAAATTTAACTATATACACCGACAAGGGACGTGGAATGAGACCTCTTATAATTGTAAAAAATGGAAAATCAATGTTGACTGAAGAACACATTGAAAAATTAGAAAAAGATGAAATAACTTGGGACACGCTTGTTGAAAAAGGCGTTATTGAATATTTAGACGCAGGAGAAGAAGAAAACACATACATAGCTATTTATGAAGATGAATTAACAAGTGAACACACACATTTGGAAATATCTCCTTCAGTGATTATGGGAACTCAAGCAAATACTGTGCCATTTCCACAACACTCACTTAGCAATCGTGTAACGTTGGGCGCAAAAATGGTTAAGCAAGCATTAGGATTGTATTCATTGAATCTTCCTATAAGAGTTGATACGGATATATCCACAATTCATTATCCACAATTTCCTATAGTAAAAACGCAAATATATGATCTTCTTAATTATGACACACACCCAACAGGACAAAATGTAATTGTTGCAGTCATGCCTTTTGAAGGATATAATATAGAGGACGCGATTGTAATAAATAAATCTAGCATAGATAGAGGATTATTCAGAGGAACTTATTATAAACCTTACAAATGTGAAGAACTTAAATATCCTGGAGGACAGCAGGATATGATTTTGATTCCTGATAAAGATATTAAAGGATACAGGACCGAAAAGGTTTATGGACATCTCGAAGAAGATGGACTAATTCATCCAGAAGTAAACGTAGAAGCAGGAGATGTTTTGGTTGGAAAAGTATCACCTCCAAGATTCCTTTCAAGTCTTGAGGAATTAAGAGTTGGTTCTGAAGCACAAAGAGAAACTTCAACAGTATTGAAACATGGGGAAAAAGGAATTGTTGATAGTGTAATAATCTCTGAGAATGAAGACGGAAATAAATTTGTTAAAATAAAAATAAGAGATAAAAGAAATCCTGAAATAGGAGACAAATTTTCTTCTAGACACGGACAGAAAGGAGTTATAGGATTAATCGTTCCTGAAGAAGACATGCCTTTTACTGAGAACGGAATAATTCCAGATATTATATTTTCTCCACACTCCATACCTTCGCGTATGACATTGGGACATTTAATAGAGCTTTTGGGTGGAAAAGTTGGAGCGCTTTCAGGAGAAAAAATAGATGGTTCCGCATTTGAGAGTGTAAGAGAGTTTGAATTGAGAGAAACTCTAAAAGAATATGGCTTCAGAGAAGACGGTTCGGAAGTTGTTTACGACGGAAAAACCGGAAAAAGAATGAAGGCAAGAATATTCCTTGGAAGTCAATACTATTACAGATTAAAACATATGGTAGCTGACAAAATGCATGCTAGAAGTAGGGGTCCAGTACAGCTTTTAACAAGACAACCTACAGAAGGACGTGCAAAAGAAGGAGGACTCAGATTAGGAGAAATGGAGAAAGACTGTTTCATAGGACATGGTTCATCTCTATTATTAAAGGAAAGATTTGAGTCAGATAAAGCTGTTATACCAATTTGCAAGCAATGTGGTTTGATTGCTATTTATAATAAATTTAAGAACAAAACACTTTGTCCTGTTTGCGGAGACAATACAGAAGTTGCTTTTGTTGAAATGTCTTATGCATTCAAGGTTTTGTTAGATGAACTTAAATCACTTTGTTTATATTCAAAATTAAATATAAAACCAAAATACTAAGAGGTGAAAAATTTTGGCAGAAAAAGAAGGAAAGAACTTTGTAAGAGATATGGTAGGCTCAATCGAATTTAGAATGTTTTCTCCCGATTTATTAAAAAAGATGGGAGTAGTTAAAATAATTTCACCAGAACTTTATGATGCAGACGGATACCCAATCGATTCTTCTCTCATGGATTTGAGGATGGGTGTAATAGATCCAGGATTAAGATGCAGAACATGTGGTTCCAAAGTAAAAGAATGTCCTGGACATTTTGGTTATATAGAACTTGCAAGACCTGTTCTTCATATTAGATATATAGATTTGATATATAGTTTTTTGAGAAGTACGTGTTTCGAATGTAACAGAATTCTTTTGGCAGAAAAAGACGTAGAAAGATATGTTGAAAAGCTCAGAACAGCACAAGAAAGGAACGATAAAAACAAAATAAAATTTATTTTAAAACAAGTAGTAAAGAAAACAAGATACATTAGAAAATGCCCTCATTGTGAAGCAAAGCAAAAAAAAGTCAAACTTCAAAAACCCACAACATTTTTTATCGAGAAGGATAAACTCACCCCAGTTGACATTCTTGACAGACTTAAAAAAATTAAAGACGTCGATTCTGAATTATTGGGAATATCTCCTGCTGCAGGAAGACCAGATTGGATGGTTCTTACTGTATTGCCGGTACCACCAGTTTCAGTTAGACCTTCAATAACTCTTGAAAGTGGAGTTCGTTCAGAAGATGATTTAACACACAAACTAAGTGATATAGTAAGAACAAATCAAAGGCTTTATGAAAACCTTAGCGCGGGAGCACCAGAAATAATAATAGAAGACCTTTGGAGTTTGCTTCAGTATCATGTAACTACATTCTTCCATAATAGCATAAGTCAAGTTCCACCTGCAAGACACAGAAGCGGAAGACCTCTGAAAACTCTTGCCGAAAGAATAAAAGGAAAAGAGGGAAGGTTTAGAAAACATCTTGCGGGAAAGCGTGTAAATTTTTCATCAAGAACAGTTATTTCACCAGACCCACAGATAGAAATTGATGAAGTAGGCGTCCCTAAGAGAATTGCAAAAGAATTAACAATTCCAGAAAGAGTTACTGAATGGAATATAGACATACTTAAAGAATATGTGAAAAAAGGACCAGACGAGTACCCAAGTGCTAATTACATAATCACGCCCGATGGAAAAAGAAAAGTAATTTCCGACGAAACAAAAGAAACCATATTAGAGGAAATCAAACCGGGCTATATAGTAGAGAGACATTTGAAAGATGGAGATGTGGTTTTGTTCAATAGACAACCATCTCTTCATAGAATGAGTATAATGGCTCATAAAGTTAGAGTATTGCCATATAAAACATTTAGAATAAATCTTTGTGCTGTAGTTCAATACAATGCAGACTTTGACGGAGACGAAATGAATCTTCATGTTCCGCAAACAGAAGAAGCGATTGCAGAAGCGGAAGAATTAGTTAACATACAAAACCATTTGGTAACTCCTCGTTATGGACTTCCAATTATCGGATGCACAGAAGATCAATTAACCGGAAATTTTATTCTTACAAAAGAAAACGAACTTTTCACAAGAGAAGAAGCAACAGATATATTGTCTGAGATAGGTTTGGATGAAATTAAAGATAAGCCCGTAAGTAAAAAAGACGGCGTTGAATATTTCAACGGTATGCAGCTTTTTTCTTCTATACTTCCTGAAATAGATTACGAAGGAAATTCAAAAGTTTGCAGAAAGCATGAAAATTGCAAAGATTCAAAATGCAAATATTCGAAAGTGATAATTAAAAAAGGAAAATTGAAAGAAGGCATAATTGATGAAAAAGCAATAGGTTCACAAGCACCAAAAGGAAAATTAACACAAGCTATAGTAAACAGATATGGAAATGAAAAAGCAATTCGTTTCATACAAAGAGCAGCTCTTTTGGGTGCAACATATTTGAAAAGAAGAGGATTTACAACGCTTTTGAGAGATACTGATCTTCCATCTGATTCTGTAAAAGAAATAAAGGAAGTATTTGATTATGCAAACAAAAAAGTTGATGAATACATTGAAGAATTTGAAAAAGGAAAATTGAAAGCATATCCTGGAAGAACTGTAAAAGAAACACTCGAATTCAAAATAATCGAAACAATAAACAAAGCAAGAAATAAGACTGGCAGAATTGTAGAAAGACATCTAACAGATGATAACGCGTCATTAATAATGGCAAAATCTGGAGCGAAAGGTTCAGTATCCAATTTATCTATTATGTCTGCATCTGTTGGACAGCTTAAATTGAGAGGTTCAAGAATTCAAAAAGGTTTCAAAAAAAGAACACTACCACATTTCAAAAAAGGAGAACTAGGTCCTGCATCAGGAGGATTTGTTAGGCATTCATATAAAGGTGGTTTAAATCCTGTAGAGTTCTTTTTCAACTCTATAACTGCAAGAGACACAATGATGGACACTTCTATGAGAACTCCTAAATCAGGTTATCTTCAAAGAAGATTAATTAATGCATTGCAAGACATTAAAGTTGGTTACGATAGGACTGTCAGAAACGCATCAGGAAAAATTTTGCAATTTAAATATGGTGGAGATGGAATAGATGTTACAAAGTCAGATCACGGTAAATTACTTATACCTGTGGAGGAGATAAAATGAAACTCACAAATTCCATGGAAGAACAATTGACAGAATTAAAGAAAGAACTCAAATTGAATAAAAAAGACACAGAAAAGTTGAGAAAAATTGCAGAATCTCAATATAAAAAATCTTTAGTGGAGCCTGGAGAAGCAGTCGGTGTAATTGCTGCTCAATCAATAGGTGAACCAGGAACCCAACTTACTATGAGAACGAAATGGCTAGGAGGAGCTGCAGAGATGACAGTTACACAAGGACTTCCACGGTTGATAGAAATTCTTGATGCAAGAAAAAATCCAAAGACTCCATCTATGTCGATTGCAATCAAAACTTCTTATGCAACGGGCAAAGACGCCGTTGAAAAAATTGCGCTCAAAATTTTAGAAATAAAATTGGAAGATGTCATAAAAGAAACTAGTGTTGATCTTTCCAGAATGAGAGTAGAAGTAGAATTGGACGAGGAAAAAGTTAAGAAATTAAATTTAAACGAAAAAGACATTCAAGAAATAATCTACAAGATGTATAGCAAAAAAAATAAGATAACAAAAGGTTCATACAAAATAAATGTTAAACCCAAGGAAGATGATAGCATAAAAGAACTTTACAAACTCAAGGTTAAATTAAAAGAAACTAAAATAAGCGGTATAAAAGATATAATCCAAGTTTTACCTGTTAAATATGGAGATAGCTGGTTCATAAAAACCGCTGGAACTAATTTGAAAAAAGTTTTAAAAATGAAAGAAGTCGATGTTGAGAATACAGTAACTAATGATATTCACGAAACAAACAAAGTTCTTGGAATAGAAGCAGCAAGAAATTTAATTATTGAAGAGACTCATAAAGTTTTGATGAATCAAGGTATAGAAGTTGACTTAAGACATATTATGTTAGTTGCAGATACAATGACTTCGAACGGTAGCATAAGAGGAATAAATCGTTATGGATTATCCGGAGGAAAATCTTCAGTATTAGCAAGAGCAAGTTTCGAAGTTCCCTTGAAACACCTTTTCAATGCTGCTACATCAGCAGAAGTGGACGAATTAAAAAGTGTAGTTGAAAATGTAATAATAAATCAACCAGTTCCAATTGGTACAGGTATGATTAATTTAAAAGTAGAAAACAAGCAAAAATCGAAAAAAGGTGAAAAGAAATGATTAAAAAAATAAAGATGCTTCCAGATGAAATAAAAAATATTAAATCAGAAAATATTGTTTTTGGAAAAAATAATGTTATCAAATCAATCAAGCTTGGAAAAGTTAAATCAGTTATTATTTCTTCTGACGCACCAAAATCTATAAAAGAAGAGTTAAAAAAACAATCCGAAATTTCTGAAATAG
>PWUQ01000083.1 GCA_003563585.1 Candidatus Parvarchaeota archaeon | reverse complement strand
GGAAAACTGCAATAAACATTATGCAGAAACTTTTGAATTCTAAGACAAACAAATTAAAATATCTGGGATTAAAAGAGGAAATAAAAGTATTAAAGGAAGCTTCCGATTTTTTAAAGAATGAATTTAATTGCAAAATAAAAATCTTGAATGAATCTGAGAGCGATAATAAAAAATCTAGACAGGCACTGCCAGGAAAGCCTGCAATATTGGTGAAATGATGAAAACTAATGATTTGAAAAAAAAATATATTGATTTTTTTAAAAAGCAAAACCATGAAGAAATAAATTCAGCTTCAATTATTCCTGAAAATGACCCGACTGTTTTATTTACAACAGCTGGGATGCATCCATTAGTTCCATTTCTTTTGGGAGAAGAACACCCGTCTGGAAAAAGATTAGTAAGTGTTCAAAAATGTCTCAGAACTGGAGATATTGATGATGTGGGAGATTCTACACACAATACTTTTTTTGAGATGCTTGGAAACTGGTCTTTAGGAGATTATTGGAAAAAAGAATCTATTGGGATGTGTTATGATTTTTTAATAAATGTATTAAAAATAGATAAGAAAAAATTATATGTTACTGTTTTTAAAGGAAATGATAAAGTTCCTAAAGATGAAGAGTCCGCAAAAATTTGGAAGAAATTAGGGATTCCTGAAGAAAGAATATTTTACATGCCTAAAGAAGATAATTGGTGGGGGCCTGCTGGAGAAACTGGGCCATGTGGACCGGATACAGAAATGTTTATAGATACTGGAAAAGAAAAATGCAATGAAAATTGCAAACCAGGGTGTAACTGTGGTAAATATTTTGAAATTTGGAATTCTGTATTTATGGAATACAACAAAACAAAAAGTGGGAAATACGAACCATTAAAACAGAAAAATGTAGATACAGGTATGGGTGTTGAAAGAACTGTTGCAATTTTAAATAACTGCGAGAGTGTTTATGAAATTGATTCTTTTAAAAAATTAATAAAAAAGATAAGAGAAAATTCAAAAAATAAAAATAAAAAAGCAGAGAGGATTGTGGCAGATCATTTGAAGGCTTCAACTTTTTTGCTTGCTGAAAAAATAATTCCCTCAAATTTAGATAGGGGATATGTTTTAAGAAGATTGATAAGAAGGACTATAAGATATAGCAAAATTTTAGAAACGAAAGAAAATTATGAAGAAGAAATAATCAAATCAGTAATAGATTTTTATAAGGAAGATTATCCAGAACTCGATAAAAACGCAGATTTTATATTGAAAGAATTCAAAAAGGAAAAGAAAAAATTTGCAAGAACATTAAAAACAGGACTTAGAAAATTTAAGGATATCGCAAAGGACGGAGACATATCTGGAAAAGACGCGTTTCTTTTATTTCAATCGTTTGGTTTTCCAATAGAAATGACTGTAGAACTTGGGAAAGAAAAAAATTTGAAAGTTGATGTAAATGGTTTCAATAAAGAATATGAAAAACATAAAAAGATGTCTAAAAAGGGAGCAAATAAAAAATTCAAAGGTGGATTAGCAGATAGTTCAAAAGAAACAAAAAAACTTCACACTGCAACACATTTGCTTGGAGAAGCTTTAAGAAGAGTTCTGGGTAAAAAAGTAGAACAAAGAGGTTCAAACATAACTCCTGAAAGACTTAGATTCGATTTTAACTTTGATAGGAAACTTAAACAAGAAGAAATTGAAGAAATAGAAAAAATTGTAAATGAAAAAATAAATCAGGATTTAGACATTGTTAAAAAGGAAATGAGTGTTGACGAGGCAAAAGATATAGGTGCAAAAGGTATATTTGATGAAAAGTACGGAGAAAAGGTTTTTGTGTATTTTATAGATGATTTTTCAAAAGAAATATGTGGCGGACCTCACGTAAAAAAAACAAGTGAGCTTGGGAAATTCAAAATTGTTAAAGAAAAATCTATAGCTGCCGGTACTCGAAGAATAAAAGCAATTCTTAAATAAATCGAATTTTTAAAATATAGTATGGAACTTTCATTTAATGTTATTGTAATATTAATTATTTGTTTAATTGTCGCGGTTGTAGGCATAATTTTTGGTATGGGTATTTTAACTGAAGGTAAAGAAGGAACTGAATATTTTTGGGGTGTTGAACAATGCATACCAAGAGGGGAAAGATGTTCTGTTGTTGCTGGTTCTGATAGATGTTGTGAAGATTATGTTTGTAGAAGAGAATCACCATATGAAAGATATACATTTTGCTTTGAACCAGGAGTTTCTGGTGATTACTGCGAAAGAGATGTAGAATGTGTAAGCAATGATTGTGGATATGCTGACGAGGATGCAGACTTTAGAACCTGTCAGTAATATATCATTGAAAAAATGAAAAAAATAAAAGAAAAAGGTTAGCTGGTTTTTCTATCCGAAAAGTCCTGCTAATCCTGCCGCAGCTTCTTCTTCTTTTTTCTCGTCGTCGTCTTCGTCTTCCTCTTCTTTCTTTCCATCTTCTGTTTTTGTTTCTGGTGTTGCTTGTGCTGCTGTTGGGGCTGGTGCTGCTGAAACTGCTGATGCCTTTTCGATTATTTCATCTATATTAGAATCTTTAAGAGCAGCAACAACTGCTTTTATATTTTTTGCTTCTGTATCGATTCCCGCTGCATCAAGAACCTTTTTCATATTTTCTTCGTTTACTTCCTTTCCAGCTTTATGTATTAATAAAGCTGCATACATTGTTTCCATTTTTAATCACCTTCTTGATTATTTTTTTGAGTATTATCTGAATCTTCTTTTTCTTCAGGTTTGTTTTCCTCTTGTTTTTCCTCATCAGATTTCTCTTCGACTTTTTCCTCGGTTTTGTTTTCTTCTTGTTTTTCCTCGGTTTTGTTTTCCTCTTTTTCCTCTTTTGGCTTATTTTCCAACGCATACTTATTCAATTCTTTTGCTTGTGCATCTGCTTTTGCAAGCATATCTCCTGCCAAAACATCAACAAATATGTCCTTTTCTTTTGCAAGTGTTTTAGCCTCGTTAAATGCTTTGGATACAAGCAATACAATATTCTCTTTTGTTGGATAAGGCAAACCAACCGAAAGCATAAATGCTCTACTTGCGGCAACCTTAAGATTTTCAATATATTCTTCAGGATTAAATTGAAGAACTTCTTTATTAAATATGCAACCATCTTCCCATGCACTCGCAAATTCAAGTCCAACTTCCATAGGTTTTATTTTGAATTTTGTAAGCAAATCAGCAGTGTCCTCATCAATTTCTTCTCCTTCTTTAACTAATACAGAATCTTTTGTAATCGCAATTTTCCCCGCTTCGACTTTTACTTTTAACCCTTTAGATTTTAATTCTGAAAGCATTGGACCTGGTGCAAAGGGTGTGGGTCCTGCTTCAATAACAATGTCTTTTGGTGAAATTTGTCCTGGTTTTGCTGACGCAGGTGTTCTATTTTTTCTGAATAATTGTGATAATTCAAAAGGATTTAAATCTGAAACAAGTAAGGATGGCATTACACCCAAATTATCTTTTAATTTTTCAATGTTTTTTAAATCATCTTTACATTTTTCCAGTGCTAATTCAAGAATTGTTTTTTTAACTATTTCAAAATCCATCTGGTCTCTTAATTTACATCTTATTTTATGAAGTTCTTTTGCAGGTATTTCAACAATGTCTATTATTCCAACGGTTTTATTTGATTTCATTTTTTCTATTACGCTATCTAGTTTTTTTGTTTTCCATTTTGGTATTTCTCTTGTAAGAACTGTCATTATAGCATCACCGATTTTGACATTGTTAATTTGATTGTTTTCTTTTTTATCTGTTGTTCCTTTCTTGGTATTTTTGGAAGTATGTTATTGTATATGTAAAGAATATTCTCAGCTATTTTTTCATCTGGCATTTCTTCAGTTCCAACTCTTGCAGATATTACTGGTTGTTTTTTTGCTTTTACGTGAACTGTTTTTTTAAGTCTTTCAACAACTTCTTTTAAATCTTTATTAGGTGGAACAATTGAACCAGATTTAGGATTTGGCATTTTTCCTTTTGGTCCAAAGAATTTACCGAATGTTTTTGCTATGTCAGACATTATTGTTGCTTGTGCAATAAAAAAATCGTATTCATCGGCAAGTTTTTTTATTTCCCTTGATTTTCCATCCCATTTTGAAAATTCATTCACAACAATCACTTTGTCGCAGGTTTCTTTTGCCTGAGTGCTCAAATCTTTATCAACAAGCGCACATATCTTAACAGCCTTTTCTATTTTATTTGGTAATATAAGAAAGTCTTCTATTCTTTCCTCAGGATTCTTTAGATTAATCTCTTTTAAAACAATAGAAAAATCAATTGACTGAGAAAATTTTCTCTTTTTTGAATTTTCTCTCAATTCCTTTAATTTATTAATAACTTCTTGCTTTTCCATTTTGTCATCTCCCACCTAAGTGGTACGCGATGTTAAAAATATAATCTAAATTATGCTTTATAAATTTTATTCTTTTATGATATCGTCCCACGCGCCTTCATCAATTTCCTTCTGAACTTCTTTTGGGTGTTTTCCTTCAACCGTAAGTCCGGCAGAAACGCATGTTCCAACAACATTTTTGACGGCATTTTTTATTGTTCTTGTGCCCATCGCATCATGTTTTATTTTGGCAATTTTTAATATTATTTCTTTTGAAACATCACCCACTATGGGTTTTTTGTCCTCTTCTTCTTTTTCACTCCATGCAATGCCGCTTCCTTTGCTTATGTTTATCTCTTTGAAAAGAAGTTGTGATGTTGGAGGGCTTCCTACTTTTATTTCCCAAGTTTTTGCTTCAGTGTCGATTATAACATCAACTGGAACTTTTATTCCTTCAAATTCTTTTGTTGCCTCGTTTATATCGTTTATAAGCTGTCCGACATTTATCCCTAATGGACCTAATTTAGGACCCAATGGAGGTCCTGCGGTTGCTTTTCCACCATCAACGAGTGCATTTATTTTTTCCTTAGCCATATAATCACCATCTAAATTTCTCTTTTAAAAACATTACTCTTTCTTTTCCTCGTGCTTGACAAGTCTAACAGAATCAAGTTTAACTGTTATTGGAATTGAAACTGCTGCTTCCAAGAGTTCGACTATTACTTCTTCTTTTGCTTTGGTTATTCTTTTTACCAATGCGCGTTCTCCTTTGAAAGGACCTGAAATTATTTCAACAGTATCTCCTGTATTTATTTTGATAGTTTGTACTGTTGGAATAAGGAATTTTTTAATTTCTTCGAAACTTATTTTTCCCAAAACTCCTTTTGCATTTCTTAATCTATAAATAGCTCTGTTAACATCATCTTCTTCCAGTGCCTCCACAAAAAAATATCCTTTTATTTGTTTTGGGCGAAGAATTGAAAATATAGAGAGTCCTTTTTCTTTTGTTTTAGACTCAACTTTGTCAATTACTTGAGCTTCTCTTCCTGTTGTTGTTCTTACTACGAATATTTCTCCCATTTTACATCACACTAAAAGCTGAAATAATAGCTGCATTATAAATCCTATTCCTCCAATTATCATTATTCCTAAGAAAGTGACTTTAGAAATTTGAGATAGTTCGTCAATGTCTGGTTTCTTTGAAAGTATGATTACTCTCTTATACTCTCTGAGAACATACATAAGTTTACTTGGCCAAGTCTTAACATCCCAATTTATCTTCTTCAGACTAAATGATGGCAGCATCTTTTTTAATTTTTCTTCATCCATTTTAATCATCCACAAAAGATATTCCTAGCTCCTCTTCTATTTCTTTTTGGCGTTTGTATTCTACTGTTCTTTCCTTTCCAAAAATTTGAGGTGAACTTACGCCAGTTATTATGAGTAATGTTCTTATTGAATCGTGCAAGTCGTTTAATATTTGCGCTCCCCAATTTATTTTTGCATCTTGGTCGAGTTTTTGAGAGACAATATTTATAACTTCCTTTGCTTCATCCAACGTTAATGTGGGTCCTCCTGAAACAACTATTAAAGCTCCTTTTGCACCCGATATGTCAACATCCAACAAAGGATTGTTTATAG
>PWUQ01000034.1 GCA_003563585.1 Candidatus Parvarchaeota archaeon | reverse complement strand
TTGATTTTCTTTATTATCCATTTTTTTAACACCTCTTTGTAATTATGTCTATCTATTTTTAACAAATAGTTATTTATAAACTTTACTAATATTCACTACTTTAAAATAATTAATAATTAATTGAAAAGAAATTTAAATCTTTGGTAAATTCTAAGAAGTATGGATTTGTCATTAAATAGAATGTTGCAAATTTTAATGGTTGTATTGTTTGGACTATCTGCTTTTTTTATTGTTTTTACCGGATTTGGTTTTGAACGAAATCGAGCGGCAATAATAATAGATTTGGGAGAAGATGGAATATTCAGAGAAGAAGTTCCTATAACAGAAGGAAAGACAACTGCTTTAAACGCTATATCTAATATAGCGTATTCTGTTAGCATATCTCAAGGTAATGTGGAATGTATTGCACACTTTTGTAATACACCACACAGAGAATGGGAATTTTATAGAATCGAAGAAACTGCAGCAGGCTCTATTGAGATAGAAGTTGATGAAAAAATAGAGGATTACATTCTTACAAAAGGGGAAACTATACTTTTTAGATATGGGTATACAGACACTAATAATCAAACTATAGAAGAATAAATTTTATTTCTTCTTCTTCTTTTTTCTTCCTCGTTTTCCTTTTTTCAATGGTTTAACAACTATTTTTTCTCCGCAATCTTCACATATGAAAGTTATTGGCTTTTCATAATTTTGACTTACCTCTCCTTCATACCCACATTTCCCGCATGTGTAAATTATATTAACGATATTTTGTCCTTCAGGTACCCATGCACGAAGTTTGGTTTTATCTTCTAAAATTCTGTTTGTAAAAAAAATACATTCATCCATTGATTCTGGCATTTTCATTTTTTCACCTTTGTTTTTTCATAATAAATTTTAGTAATTAAAAAAGTTGCTATTCCAAAAAGGAAAAGAAATCCAGCAACCATAGGAAATTCTGATTCAATTCCTTTAGCAGCATTTTGTGGCAATTTCGCATAGTGATTAAAAATCCATAGTGCTCCTGTGGCTATAAATGTCGCACCCAACCCAAAATAAAAATACCATTTTGCTTCCTTTTTGTTAAAAATTTTCATAAATAAAAAATTCATTCAACAATTATTAAGTTTTCCAATGGTTTTATAAACAAAAACTGATTATTTGATATAGGAACGATGATGAAGTGTTGACACCCAATGAGGCGAAAGCCTGTGAAATACAGGGTAGCTTCTTAGTTCCCAAAATATTAATATAAGAAAGATTTTTAACTTTCAAACTTGATTAGTTATCATGGAAATAGGTACACTTATGCCTTGGATTTTAATCGGGCTTGGAATAATTGTGGGACTTAATTCGTTGAGGAAGAAAGCATTTAGAAAAAGAATGCGTTCACTTTTCAAGTGGCCTCCACAACCCTAAATAAAATTTTGAATTTTAGTAATTACATCTATTCAGAAAACTATTTTAGTGTACAGATAATAATATTTTTTGAAAATGGTAATTAAATTTTACAACACATTATCTAGAAAAAAAGAAATTTTCAAACCGGTTGAAAACAAAAAGGTTAGAATGTATTCATGCGGACCTACAGTATATGATTACATACATATTGGAAATCTTCGAGCTTATGTTTTTTCAGACATTCTAAGAAAATATTTGGAATATAGCGGATACACTGTAAAAAAAATAGTAAATATAACAGACGTGGGGCATTTGACACAAGAAGAGATAGAATATGGTATAGACAAAATGGAGAAGGCGGCTAAAAGAGAAAATAAAGATGTATGGGATATTGCTGAATTCTACACTGAAGCTTTCAAAAAAGACTGTGAAAGA
The DNA here is from genome assembly GCA_003563585.1 of Candidatus Parvarchaeota archaeon. Classification (GTDB taxonomy): domain Archaea; phylum Nanobdellota; class Nanobdellia; order CSSed11-243R1; family CSSed11-243R1; genus CSSed11-243R1. Next base: position 4,173 of record PWUQ01000034.1, on the reverse strand, counting down.
ATGAATATTAAAGAAGCATACAAATTACCGAGAGCAACTGAACACATAAAAGAAATGATAAAATTGGTAGAAAAATTAATAGAAAAAAAATACGCATATGTAAGCAATGGTTCGGTTTATTTCGATGTTCACAAATTCAAAAATTATGGAAAGCTTTCCGGAAACACGATTGAAAAACTCGAAGCTGGGAAAGGGGGGAGAGTAAAACACAATCCCGACAAAAAATCTCAATTGGATTTCGCGCTATGGATAAAAGATAAAAATCATATAATGAAATGGAAATCTCCTTGGAGTGTTGGATACCCTGGATGGCATTTAGAATGTTCCGCAATGTCTATGAAATATTTAGGTGAAACAATAGACATACACACAGGAGGAGAAGATAATATTTTCCCTCATCACGAATCGGAGATTGCTCAATCTGAAGCAGCCAATGGAAAGAAATTTGTGAAGTATTGGATGCATGTAAGACATCTTTTGGTTGAGGGGGAAAAAATGTCGAAGAGTTTAGGGAACTTTTATACTTTGCAAGATTTAATCGATAAAGGACATTCTCCAAAAGCCGTCAGATATTTAATGATGAGCGCTCATTATAGAAAGCCGCTCAATTTTACAATGGAAGGATTGGAAAACTCCAAAATAACATTGGATAGAATGCTCGAGTTTATGGAAAAGCTTGGGGAGGTTGATGGTAAAAAAAATCCGAAAGTAAAAGATTTAATTGAAAACGTTAAAAATGAATTCAAAGAAGCGATGAATGATGATTTGAATACTCCAATAGCACTTTCGGCAATTCATGATTTCATTTCTAAAATAAATAAACTCATCGATGAAAAAAATGTGTGCAAAGACGATGCTAAAAAAATAAATAAAATTATGCAGGACTTTGACAAAATTCTCGGCGTGTTAAAAATAGATAAAATCAAAGTTCCTAAAGAAATTAAAGAACTTTTACACAAAAGAAAATTGGCGAGAAAAAATAAAGATTTCAAAAAATCAGACAATATTAGAGAAAAGATTAGAAATCTTGGATGGGAAGTCCAAGATACAGAAAAAGGACAGAAATTAATAAAGCGGATATAAAAGAATTCAAAAAAGATTTAAATTCACTTTCTCTTGTTTAGACTATGCGGGATTGGCAGATTGGTTTATGTGTCCGGCTGCAAATAATTAAGCAGTTCCCGGATTAGCCCGGTTCGATTCCGGGATCCCGCTTAAGTTTTTAATTTAATCAAAACATTTAAGTATCAATATATATCAATATATATCATGACAAAAGGTAAAATGATTCATTTGAGAGTTCCTAAAAAGATACATAACTATTTAGAAAAAGCCAGCAAATCCCTTTATTTTTCAAGCACTCAAGACTTAGTAAGAGAAATTTTAAGGAATTTCGTGATGGATGCTCGTAAAAAAGAAGCGATAGGATGGCTAAAGAAAAATAAAGGTGCTCTAAATGGTAAAATAAAATCAATGACTAAAAATGAAAGAGAAAAATTGCTTCGTGAATATCTTGAAAAAGACACATCAAATATTCTCGGGGAACACAATCTTTAATCTTTTATACTTTGAATGAAAATCCTTAACATTTATAGTTACAAGAAATTCTGCTTCAGCTTGTTCAGCAAGAATAATATGTAGAGCATCGGCAAGATGTGTTTTATATTTTTCAGTTAATATCTTGGCTTTCTTTTCAACAGCCGTACTTTTAGAAACTTTGATTAATTTATTTAAATTTTCGAGTTTATCAATCAGTTCAAAAAACAAGATGTTATCATCTATTTGTTTATTTATTTCTTTTATAACCCAATCAGAAATTATTATTTCAAATTCACACTCAAAAGTTCTTTTAAGTAACTGGAATGCAAATTCACCTAAAGGACGCAAATTGTCTTTTCTATCCATCAAATAATCTAAATAAATACATGTATCGAGATAAATTTTCATATAATCAAAAATAACAATGTCTTTTTATTTCTTATCGGGTGCTGTCCATTAATTCCAATAATTTCCAAAAGTTTTAAATATTACTTAGTATTACATAATAATATGAGGACTGTGAGCTTAAAATTGAAAAAAAGTATTATTAAAGAGATAGATGCATTATCTAAAATTTTTCATTATAATACAAAAACAGAATTCATACGAGAAGCTATAAGAGATAAAATAAAAGAATTGGAAATTGAAATTTTTATGAGAAAAATAAAAAAGTTTAAGGGAATATCAAAAACTAAAACAAGCGATAAAGAATTAGAAAAAATTAGAAGATGCGTTACAGAAAGATATTTGAAAAAATTAGATAATCTAAAATAAGTCTTCTGGTTTTCTTACTTCAATAAATGTTTTTAACATATCAAAATGTTTATCCCTCGTGACTAAAATGGCTTTATTTTCTTTTGCTAAAACCGCGTGTAAACAATCTCCAAAATGAACGCCTACCTTATTTGATAGTTTTTTTGCTTTTAGTATATGTTTCTTTTTTACTTTAACCATCAACAAAGAATTATCGATAGATAAAATATCAAACATTTCCTTGATTTCTTTAATATTATATTTAATAGCTAATTCTTCCAAAACCAATTTTGAAAAAAATATTAAATCTTTGTCTTCTTTAACTTTCTTAAAAAATAAGAAAGCAAACTCTCCTAATGGTCTAAGATCGTCTTTTCTGTCTTCGAAATAATCCCTCCAAACTGAAGTGTCTACATAAAATTTCATGTTAGATATTAATTTTTATTTCTTTATTGGATTTGAGGTGCTGTCCATTAATTCCAATAATGATTTAAACAAAAAAGTTCTTTTGAAACAATATGGAAGGAAAAATAATTTACGAATGGGATGAATTTGAAGAAGAGTTTTCTAAGTTGGAAGACGCTGAGTTTTATATAAACTTAGACATATCTGAAAATGGAAACGTGCTCAGAATTTACGCCTAGACAGAGGAAATTGTTCTCATATTTGAACCAAATGATTTAGATTTAAGAAAGTGGAAAAAAGAACTCGAGAAGAGACTGATTGAGTATAGATGGGGAGAAAGTCCTGTCAGAATTGTGGAACAATGAGTAAGGAATTATTTATTTTTAAGCCTTGCAAAACAAAGGCGGCATTTCAGGCTAATTTTAAAAACATTCAATTTAATCTAAAAAATGTAGAATCTGTCTTAAAAAAAGAGGAATATAGTATAGAAATCTCTTTGAATGATTTGATAATTGCAAAAAAAAATCATATTCTAAATGTATTCAAAAATGGAAAAATAATAATAAAAAATGTGGATAATGAAAAGGAATCAAAAGAAATAATAAAAAAAATATATAAAAAAATAAAATAAAAAAAATTAGCAAACTGTTTCAATGCAGTTTACTATTTGTGCTTCAAGAACTTCATGTCCTGAAAGTCCTGTGAAATCTTCTCCTCCTATGTATGTCATTGGAACTCCTCTTGCTTGAACACCATGTATAGCTGCAACTTCTTGGAAAAATTGTTGATTTGCGCTGTTATGATATACCTCATAAATCCTTAGTTCAATGTCTTCGCTGTATTCTTCTTTTAATTCATCAATTATTTCTTTTTGAGTCGTGCAATACGGACAGCCTTCACCATAGAAATAATATACAATTAAATCTCCATCTTCTGTATATACTCCATCATATGTTGGAACTTCGATTCCTTCTTGTGGAATTTCTACTTCTTCGTCATACGAAACTTGAGGCATTTCTATTTCTTCATCCAAATTTATTGGACCTAAAAATATATATCTTCCTTCTTGACTAACGAAAACATCAATTGTATCAAAATCAATTGAAATCGTCATTCTGTAAAGCCCGCTTTCTATGTTTGTTTCGATAAGTTCTGCTTCCATTCCAGGTTCTAGAAGATACTCGTTTATGAAATTCAATGTTTTTTCTTCCGCTTCCTGTTGAGTTTCTACCTGTCTTCCAATTATGTCTGTGTTTATTTCAGCTTCCGGACCCAGAATCATTTGTATCATTTCAGGGTCATTCATATCTATTGATTCTAAAAACATGTACTTTTCGTCTTCTGTTACGAATGCTTCAAACATTTGTCCTTGTATGGATAACGTTATTACGTGCATCCCGCCTTCAAATGTAGAATCTATAAGTTCTGCTTCCATTCCAGGATACATAAAATTAGTATTTATGAAATTCAATGCTT
>PWUQ01000080.1 GCA_003563585.1 Candidatus Parvarchaeota archaeon | reverse complement strand
TTTAAATAGATTTCTTAAAATAAAAAATAAAATTATTCGTACCTCAAAGCATCAACTGGTTTTAATTTTGAAGCTTTATATGCGGGAATAGCTCCTGCAATCATTCCAATTCCCATTGAAAAAATTAATGCACCTATCATCAATTCTGGTGTTATCAAAGTAGGTGCTTGGGTTAAAGACGCTACAAATCTTGATGTGAAAAATCCCGCAATTATTCCAATAACTCCTCCAACTAAACCAATCATTCCAGAATTTAATAAAAATATTAAAAGTATGTCTTTATTTTTCGCCCCAATCGCTTTCATAATCCCTATCTCTTTTGTTTTTTCCAAAACAGATGTGAACATAGTATTTGCTATTCCAACACCTCCCACCAACAAAGAAATCGCCGCTATTGCTGTGAGAAAAAGTCCGAGTGTTCCAACAATTTCTCTTATTATCCTTTGAAAATCTGCTGGATTTATTATTGTAAAATCTTTATCTTCTTCTCGAAGAATCCCTCTAGACATCATTAATTTTTTTTCTATTTCTTCTACTGTTTCATCGGCAATTAATATATCTTCAATTTTTACAGATGCAGAGGTGAACTCATTTTCACCGATATCATCAATTATAGCTCTTGCGGCAGAATGTGGTATATACATATTGTTTCCAGATTCTAATATGCCTACAACTCTAAATGTTCTTCCTTCTATCAAAACATTACTATTTATAGGTATGTCATCAAAAACACTATCTACAATATCTCCGCCAAGTACAACAGAAAAAGTATCCCCAGATGAAAGAAATCTTCCTGAATCAATTTTTTCATTTGTTATTTCAGTCCAATATACTGGATTAACCCCTCTCACATTTAACGTTGAAGAATCCCCTCCATAAGATAACTGTCTCCTACCAGAAATTTCTCCCATAACATATAAAACATTATCAGCTGTGCTTACTGCTGATATATCTCTAGAACTTAGTAAATCTGCGTCTCTTCCTGCTCCTTGCATACCAAAGAAAAACATTGCGCCGGGAGTTCCTGGAGTTATTGTAAGAACATCTGCGCCTAATTCACCTAGTTGTCTTTCTAATTCATATTGTCCGCCTTGACTTATTGAGACAATTGAAACTACTGCTGCAATTCCTATTATAATTCCAATTATGGTTAACCAACTTCTCAATTTACTATTTACTAATATGTTTAAAGCTAATTGAAAAGTTTTGGAGAGTCTCATTTTTCTTTATTTTTTTTTATCCATTCTGGTATTCCTGTAGACTTTTTTTTGTTATTCTTTCCGCCTCTGATTTTTTTTCTGTATACATAATAAGAAATTCCTATAATTATTAATGCAACAATTACGTAATTTGAAATGTTAATCTCAAAATAAAAAGGTATGTCTTCTTTCTCTTCTTTTTCAGTGGTATGTGTTGCTTCTAAAAGTAATTCTTTATTTACAATTCTTCTTTCCCCAAGAGCATCTGTATAATAAATATCTATCTCTAAAATTTCAGTATCTTCTTTCTTTGATTCTATATTAAATCCTACAAGAGTGTAATCTCCTTTCCCTAAAGAACCAACCATTTGCCCATCCGTTCCGATTATTCTAAAATCTTCTTGCTCTGGAATCCTAACGACAACTGCATTTGCTTCATTTTTTCCTGCGTTTGCTATTGCTATTGCAACATCGTTTCCAGAAAACTCATGAACAACAGCGTCAAAATCGGTTCTATAATCCCTGACAACTATATCAAAAGAATATACAGTTCCATCTCGTGAACCTTCTTTAGTTATTTGTTTTAGATATAATGTATTTATACCTTCGACTGCATCCCTGTCAACTCTTATTTGATATTGCATAAAAACTTTATTGGATGCGAGATTTCTGAATTCTCTTATTGAATTTTCACTTAAATCTACGCTAAATGGAAAGACATCTAACATTTCAAATTTAACATAATCAATTGAGGAACCCAATTCTGCATTTATCCATATATCAAAATATTCTCCTGCGTTCACAGGATGTGGTTCATATTTCATGCTAGAAATTTGAGAACCGTGAAAATCCCATCTTGTAGAATAAATTATTTCTTTGCCTGGATTAGAATACTCTGCATTTGCAGAACCTATAAAAATAAATCCTCCTATTAAAAAAAATGTTATTAATAGATATAGTTTTTTCATGTCAATCACCTTATTTCTTTACTTCCTTAATAATTTTACCATCTTTTAAATAAATAATTCTTTTTGCATATTTAACTAATTCTTGATCATGCGTTACAAGAACAATTGTTTTTCCTTTTTTGTTTAGTTTCTCTAAAAATTCTACAACAAATTTTCCTGTTTTACTATCCAAATTGCCAGTAGGTTCATCTGCAAGGATAACTTCTGGTTCATTTGAAAGTGCTCTCGCTATGGCTACTCTTTGTTTTTGTCCTCCTGAAAGTTCGTTGGGTTTATGATTTAATCTATTCTCTAAACCAAGAGCTTCCAATAATTCTGTGGCTCTTTCTCTTGCATTTACCTCTGGGATATTTATTATCTCCATCGGCAACATTACGTTTTGAAGCGCGGTAAGATTTGGTAGGAGATTAAATTGTTGAAAAATGAATCCTATAGTTCTTCCCCTTAGTGCAGCTAAAGAAGATTCACTCATATCAGAAATATTTTTTTCACGAAGGTATATATCTCCATAAGAAGGTTTATCTAAAGCTCCAACAACATTAACCATAGTGCTTTTTCCACTTCCAGAAGGTCCGACAATTGCCAAAAATTCTCCTTTATTTATGTTTATATTTATTCCTTTTAGAACAATAAGAGGGTCTGCTTTACCCATGTCATATTTTTTCCATACATTGTCTATTTTAATTAGTGTTTTTTGTACCATTTCAAATAAAAATAGCGGGGAGTGGATTTGAACCACTGACCTTCGGGTTATGAGCCCGACGACCACTCCAGACTAGTCTACCCCGCTGTATTACACTACAAAAAGATGTAATTTGTTTTTAAATGTTGTGGAAATATTTTTCCTAAGATATTTAAGTGATTAAATTTTTTATGATTTTATGGCAGATGAAAAAAAGTACGACTCTGAAAAATTCGACATAGGTGTTTTAGGGCAAGGCCCAAGTAAAGGAAATATAAAATTAAGAAATTCGGGAGCATCTGAAAAGAAACATAATTTGCCTGTAAAAAAAATCGAAGATAAAAAAGAAAGTTCTGAAGCGTTAAATAATATAATAGGCAGAAAAGTAGAAAAAAAAGAATTCCAAGCACCAAGAAGAACACATGATAATTCAGTAACAAAACCTACCACGGATAAAGTGTTAAGTCCAAGTGAATTAGTTAAGGAAACAGAAAAAATAGCTAAAGAAATGTTAAAAGAAGGAAAACATAGAAGATAATTTATCCTATTATCTGAACATCTTCGAATTTCACAATAGGCGCAACAACGCTCGTCTCTTGTCTAAGGTTTTTTCCGATTATTTCTAATTTTTTGAGCTGTTCAAAAAGATTGAAGCTTACCATAGCTTGCTTTATCGGAAATTTTACTTCACCATTCTCAATATAAAAAGAATTTTCTATACCCAAAGAACAATCGCCAGTAACTTGATTTACCAAATGATAACCCATTGCAAATGTTGCAAGAGCTCCTTTTTTTGTGTCTGAAATAATTTCTTCTTTTGAATAAGTTCCTGGTGAAACAATAAAATTAGTGGGTTTTATGGAAGGAATCCTGTCAAGTCCGCCGCAATTGCCCGTGCTCTGAGTTTTATCTTTTTTTGCTGAGTATATATCATATAAGGGCTTTTTGAAAACTCCTTTGTCAAATATTACCTTTTTTTGATATGGAGTTCCTTCGTAATCAAACGAGCCACTCAAAAGTCCTTTATCCATTAGTCCGTCGTCAACCACTGTAAAATTTTCAGAAAAAACTTTTTCACCTATTTTTTTTGATAATGGACTTCTTTTGGAATGTATTTCATCAGCGCTAACCGCAGGAATTAAAATATTTTCAATGAATCCTGCAAAAGCAAAATAATCTAATATAAGCGAGCCTCGAAATGTTTGAATTGATTTTGGGTTCATGCATTTCAGACACAATTTTTCCGCTTCTTTACCAACGTATACTGGATCAAATAAATCCCTTGAAACTTTAAAATCTGTTGCACTCGATTCTCCAGACTTTACTTCTACCATTGTTGAAAAAGAAGTCTCTCTTTCCTTCGCGAAAAGTCCTTCAGAATTTGCTATTTCTGTTTCTTCAAAAGATTTGTTTATGGAAAGCATTGGTATCTCAAATTCTTTTTTTATTTCTTTTATTATTGAATATCCTTTTTCAACCATTTTTTCTGTTGGCAATTCTTTTAATCTTCCTGAATAAATCATTTCCGCAGTGTTGAATTTTTGAGGCTTTGCTAATAAAATTTCATTTTTCATTTTTTTTGATGCTTTCATTATGTTCACAGCATCTATCAAACATTTTTTCCATTTAGAAAAATCTGAAGTTGTGGAATATCCAAATTTTTTATCTTTAGAAACTCTTATCAAAAGTTGTGTAGTGTTTCCCTCGGTTGTTGTTTTTACCTCTTTGTTTGAAAAATTGGATGCCACTTGGTTTACATTCTTTTTTAATACAATAACATCTCCGTATTTTTTTCCTTCAGATATAATCTTATCCAATATTTCCATTGTCACCACCAACCATTGCTTCTGAAATTTTTATATGCGGAGACATTCCGCCAACTTGAACCATCTGTCCTCTTTTTCCGCAAAATCCTGGAAAACCCATAAGAGAATCATCTGCAATTTTTTCAATTTTTTTTAATATAGTCAATATATTTCCTCCGAAAGAAACATCTAAAAGTGGTTTAGTTATTTTTCCATTTTCAATCAGATAACCTTCCTTCGCGCCAAATAAGAAATTTCCATTTGTAGGTTCTACCACTCCACCAGAGGATTCTTTGGCATATATCCCTTTTTTTATACCCTCAAAAAGTTCATCTACAGAAAAATCTCTTTTTTTCAAAACCGTATTGCTCATTCTTGGATAAGGAAAACTCATTGCATTTTGAGCTCTTCCATTTCCCGTAAGTTCCGTATCCATTCTATTCGCAGTTTCAATAGACTGCAAATAATTTTTAAACACTCCATTCTCAATCATTTTTGTTTTCTTTGCTTTGATTCCCTCATCGTCATAAACAAAAAAACCATGAGAATTTTTTAAGGAAGGATCGTCTGAAAGTGTTAAAAAATCTGGTGCAATCTTTTTTCCAATCTTTCCTTTCAGAACTGAAGAATTTTTAAGAACTGCGTCAGCTTCACATGCATGCCCCACAGCCTCGTGGAAAAAAACCTCGCTCAAAGAGTTGTTAAGCACTATAGGAAATTTTCCCGCTGGGGCTTTTCTCGCTATAAATAGAGTTTTAAGTCTTTTAATTTCGTCTTTAATTACTTTATCTAAATTTAATTTTTTGAATGTGTCATATGAAGCACACATCCCTTTTCTAGTGAATATTTCTCTTGTTTTGGAATCTTTTTTTCCAACCCCTTTAAAATAAAAATTGAAGTGTTCTGATTCTTGATACACATCCGCTCCAAAATTATTCAAGTATTGCTGTTCTTTTCTCAAAAAAAGAGTTATTATTTGTTTGTTGATTAAATTTTTGTGTTCTGTTCCTTTGCTGAGTTTGACAAGTTTATCCACTCTTTCTTTTATATCAAAATTTGTGAATGATTTTCCTTTTGTTTTAATCTTGTCCTGATATGTCTGAAAGTGTTTTAGTTTTATTTTCTCTTTTAGTATGTTCGAATTTATGTTCGCCATCTTAAGTGCTTGGTCAAAATATTTTCCAATTTCATTTTCATTATTTCCATAAGCAAAACCCCATCCACCTTTATGGAAAACTCTGACGCCATACTGACAATTTGTATCTTTTTGTATCGAATCAATCTTATCATTCTTGACAGAAATTTTTTCTGATTCTGAATTGAGAATTCGTATATCCGAAAAGTCTGCTCCCTTGTTTTCTGCTTCAATTAATAATTTTT
>PWUQ01000012.1 GCA_003563585.1 Candidatus Parvarchaeota archaeon | reverse complement strand
TGAAATTTCAATTTTTTCAGGTTTAACTTTGAATTCAACCAATCCTTTAAGCTTTTCTTTTATGTTCATTATTATTTTACTTGCTTTAGCTGCGTAGACATGACGTTTAAGAACCATACCCAATTCTTTGAGGAAATTATTCGGATTAGGTTCCATACTTATCATTTCTTTTATTGATTGTTTTACATCCTTTTCACTCATGTTTTTACTTAATTCATCTCTAACAATATCATATGCCTTATGAGATACAAAAAATTCCGGAAATGTTTCCAATTTCATTAACTATCACCTTACTAATTGAATATTCTAAGCCTTTAAATTCTTTTTCGACAAAGCTCATCAAAAAGAGTTTTAAATGACACGAGCTTTTAAATAGTTGATAAAAATGGCATTTAAAGTTACTCCATGGGAAGTAGAAGGAGATATTGATTATGAAAAATTAATCAAAAAATTTGGATTGGATTTGATAGAAGATAATATTTTGAAAAAAATAAAAGATATAACTGGAGACAATCATTTCATGCTTCAAAGAAAAATATTTTTTGCCCACAGGGATTTAGATTTTATATTAAAAGAATACAAAAAAGGAAATAAATTTTATCTCTATACAGGCAGAGGTCCTTCTGAAAATCTTCATCTAGGACATTTAATGCCTTTAAAATTTACAAAATATATTCAAGAAAAATTTGGCGTCAAATGCTACATTCAACTAACAGACGATGAAAAATTTTTGTTTAAAGATAAGCTTTCATTGGAAGACACAAAAAAAATGGCTTATGAGAATGCACTAGATATAATAGCATTAGGGTTCAACAAAAAAAATACGAAAATAATAATTGATACAGAATATGCTAAAACATTATATAATCATGCTATCAAAGTTGCAAAGAAAATTACTTTTTCAACTGCAAAAGCGGTTTTTGGTTTTAAAAATTCATCGAACATTGGACAAATATTTTATACAAGCATGCAGGCAGTACCCGCATTTTTAGAATCTGAAAAAAAAGGAAAAAATATACCTTGCTTAATTCCTCATGGGGTTGACCAAGACCCTCATTTTAGAGTTTCCAGAGATGTCTTGCCTAAATTAGGTTATATGAAACCCGCATCGATTCAATGCAAATTAATGCCGGGCTTGTTGGAGGGTGGAAAAATGTCAGCATCAGTTCCAAAATCAGCTATTTTTACCACAGACTCTCCAAAACAAGTTCAAGATAAGATACAAAATGCATTTTCTGGTGGAAAGGAAACATTAAAGGAACATAGAGAAAAAGGAGGAAATCCTGATATAGACATACCATTTCAATATCTTAAATTTTTCTTTGAACCAGACAATAAAAGATTAAAAAAGATAGAAGAAGATTACAGAGAAGGAAAAATTTTAACAGGAGAACTCAAACAAATTACGGTAGAAAAAATCAATAATTTTCTTGAAAAACATAGAAAAGAAAGAGAAAAAGCAAAAAAGAAGCTCGATAATTTCTTACTCAAAGATTGATGATTTTGCTGCAAATAATAAGATTTATAAGCTAATCTTAGTTCTTCATATTATATGAGGTTAAAAATTTTAGTTTTTATATTAATTTTGGCATTTATGTTTAGTGTAGCTAATGCTCAAAATATTACATATACAAGATTAATGGGTGTTAGGGAAGTGAATGGTGATGTTGATGGTGTTGTCGCGGATTTAATTGTTGAAGTTAGGGAAGGAACGGGGAGAGTTTTTATTGAAACAAAGCCACTTACGCAAATAAATACACAAGCATCCGCAAGGCTTTCAAAAGAAGTCGCTTGTAGAATTCTTGAAATGGATTGTTCGAAATACGATTTTTTTTACATAATTGAATCCGACTATCAAATAATAGGAGGACCTTCTGCTGGCGCCGCAATGACTACATCAACCATCGCAGCATTACATGGCGTAGATATGAATCAAGATGTTTTTGTAACTGGTACAATAAATCCAGCTGGAAGTATAGGACCTGTAGGTTCTATCATCGAAAAAGCAGAAGTGGCACATAGCGTAGGAGGAAGAATATTAATTATACCAGATGGACATGGAAATGTTTTTGTAGATGAATTGGGAAAAGAAATAGATATAATCGAACTTGCAAGAAGAAATTGGGGGATTCATTTAATCGAAGCCAATAATATATTAGACGCCTACAAATACTTAACTGGTTATGAAATAATTATAGAAAAAGAAGTTCCAACTCAAGATGTTTTTGAAGAATATAATACTGCAATGCTTTCTCTCAGTGGAAATCTTTTGAGACAAGCAGAAAATTCTAAATCTCGTCTTGAAAGGGGATTAGATGAGATAGATGAATTAAATCTATCTAGAAAAGAAGAAGATTCCTTGATAGAACTTTTAAAACAATCTCAAGATAATTTATTGAAAGCACGCGAAAGTCTTAACAAAAGAAATTTTTATTCTGCGTCTAGTTTTTCAGTAAGGTCTCTAATGTCTTCAAGATTTGCTATAAATATGATAGATTATTATGGCGCCAATCAAAGCGATGAATTCATAATTGAAAAATTTGAAGATGTTGAAAAAAAGATGGAAAATATTGAAAGCTTTTTTTTAGATTCCAGAAGAATAAATGATAAAAGAGACATTGAAGTTTATGCAGTGGTTATAGATAGGCTTAGAGAAGCAGAAGATTTATTAGACTCTGCTGAAAAAGCTTATCAAGAAGGAAATATGGATACCGCTATATATCTTTTATCTTTTTCAGAAATAAAAAGAAATACTGCTTACGAATGGTTTACATTAATTGAAATTTTTGAGGGAGAACTCGATTTAAGATTTAATGTAGAAAATATAAAAGGAATATCTAGAGAAAGGATAGAACATTCTAAAACAACTATAATTTATGCAAGCACAGTTACAGAGAATCAGATACTTAGGGATGCGCAAAGTCAATATGATAGAGCAGTCGAAGCTTATGAGGATGGAAAGTATGTTTATGCTCTTTTTGAAGCTTCGAAGGCGAGGGCAAACGCAAATCTCGCTATGGAAATAAGAGGCGTAACTGAAGAAACCGTTCAAAATAAAATTGATTTTTTAGAAGAAGAGGCAAATAGAGCCATTAGTAGGGCAGAAGAAAAAGGAATATTGCCAATACTTGCTTTGAGTTACTTGGAGTTTGGAATGACACTCAAGGACGAAGAACCTGTGCAAGCTTTAATGTATTTGAGTTATTCAAGAGAAATGGCACAAATATCTGAAGATTTGATAGAAGCAACACTTGAAAGAGAACTCCTTCCAAGGCCTAGAATACAAATAGAAAAGTATTATGAACATACAGTGCTTTTTGATAGAAGATCTCAATTAGCAATTGAAGTATTGGTTTTGACAAGTGGTGTTTTGCTTGGTGCTTTGATTTCTTTATATGTAATAGAAGGTAAGAAATTTTAATTTAATTTACTGGGATTCCCACATATATATTATGTTTATTCGAAACAATTTTAGTTTTTATTACCCCTTTTTCTTTTTTGCAATTTAAAATAGATACAGCTCTTCCTTTTGCCACTCCAATCATTTCATTCTTTGTCCATCCTGGACCCACTATTTCAACATTAACTTTTTCATTTTTTTTCATTGTCTTTGGTAAGGGATTTATTTTATATATTCCAAAGTCTTCAGGTTTTAAAATTAATTTTGTGCTGTATTTTTTTTCTAGCTTTTTAAGATAATCATTGTAGAATTTCCACCAAGTTTGTATTTTCAAGCCAGTTGGTTTTCTTCCCAGTTTATATTTTTCATATTTTTGAATTCCAAGTGGAGGAAACCTTTTTCCAGCACCAATTTTTTTAGCAAAATTTATTATTTTTGGAATTTCATCATCGTTTATTCTTGGAAGATATACAGGCGCGATTAATAAATCTATCTTACTGTTAGCGATTTTTTCTGCAAAATATTTTATTTTTTCTAGGTCATACCATTTTACTCCAGATAGTTTTTTTGCAAGCTCACCATTCATAGAATTTATTGAAAGATTTATTCTGTCTAATCCAGTCTTTTATAACTGTTTTATTTTACTTTTTGACAGAAGAGTGCCGTTTGTTTGAAGAGAAGTTATTTTTACCTCAGGAAGTTCTTTAAGCTTTTTTGCAAGTTCAACAATTTTGGGATATGTAACCGGTTCTCCTGTGGAATCTAAATGACATTCTATATCTTTAATTCCTTTATATTTTATGACATCTTTTACAGTGTCAATAAGATAATTTAATTCAACAAAGTAATTATTTGCTCTTGTTTTTGAATCGGGCCCGGAATCTACGCTACAAAAACTACAATTTAAATTACAACTGTTTGAGGCTCTTATCTGTAGAAGATTTGTTCCCCTATCTATAATACCAAAGTAGATAGTTCCAATTAATGGTATGCCTGTTTCCCTCGATATTTTGTATAACATATAAGTAGAGATAAGCATACAAACTTTTAAATTTGTTTAATTTTTATTTTAAACATGATGGATATAGAAAGTTTTGTTTCCTTTTGTAAAAGAAGAGGTTTTGTGTATCAAAACTCTGAGATATATGGGGGTTTTGCAGGCTTTTATGACTATGGCCCGATTGGTGTAGAGATTTTAAGAAACATAAAAAATGAATGGTGGAATTCAATAATTCATCAAAATGAGGAAATAGTAGGAATAGAAGGAACACTCATAACACACCCCAAAGTTTGGAAAGCTTCGGGACACACAGATGAATTCATAGATTATATATCAGAATGTAAAAAGTGCGGACAAAGCTTTAGAGCAGATCATTTAATTTTAGATAAAACCGGAAAAAAAGTAGAAGGTATGAAATCATCTGATTTGAATGGATTGATAAAAAAAGAAAATATAAAATGTCCAACATGTAAAGGAGAATTAAAAAATTCTGTAGAGTTTAATTTGATGTTTAAAACACAAATAGGTCCTGGAAAAGGGGAAACAAGTTATTTGCGTCCAGAAACAGCACAGTTGATTTATCTTAATTTTAAGAACATATTGGACACAACAAGATTAAAAATTCCTTTTGGTATAGCACAAATTGGTAAGGCGTTTAGAAATGAAATTTCTCCAAGAAATTTTCTTTTTAGAATGAGAGAATTTCAACAAATGGAAATGCAGTATTTTGTTTCCGAAAAAGATGCAGATAAATATTTTGAGAAATGGAAAAAATCCAGATTAAAATGGTATAAAGAAATTGGCATAAATAATAAAAAAATCCGAACAGTTGAACACACAAAAAAAGAACTAGCACATTATGCTAAAAAAGCGATAGATATAGAGTATAAATTTGATTTTGGTTGGAAAGAGATAGAAGGAGTGCATAATAGAGGAGATTGGGATTTAAAACAACATCAAAAATTTTCAAACCAAAAATTAGATTATTTTGACGAAAAGACAAAAAAAAGATATATCCCATGGATTATTGAAACATCCGCTGGATTAGATAGAATTTTTCTTGCAGTTTTGATGGATTCGTATAAAGAAGAAACCGTTAAAGGAAGAAAAAGAATTGTTCTCAAACTTCACCCAAAAATAGCACCATACAAAGCAGCAGTCTTTCCACTTGTAAAAAAGGATAGACTTCCAAAAAAAGCTAAAGAGATATACAAAAAAATAAAAGAATGTTTTCCTGCTTTTTATGATGAGAAGGGTTCTATCGGTAAAATGTACAGACGCATGGATGAAATAGGCACCTGTTATTGTGTTACTGTAGATCATCAAACACTTGAAGATAATACTGTGACTATAAGAGAAAGAGACACTATGAAACAGAAGAGAATCGATGTTGAAAACATCACAAAAGAGATTTACAAAAATTTATATAGTTGAATTTATTTCTTTTAAATATGAAAAGATGTATAGGCGATGATGGTGAAACTTACATAGAGTTAAATGGAATGTGGTATAGAAAAGAAGGGGAAAAGCTTCAAGCAGCCAGTAAACCAAAAGTTTTACTTTCATGTAAAATACTTACCAAAGACAATGAAAAAGAGTTTTTCACAAAACACTTAATCAAACAAAAAGGAGAAAGATAACTCTTTTAAATTAATTATTTCTTACTTTTTTATGGTTGATATTGATTCAATGCATAGAATAGAAGTTGAAGTTCTACTTGCAATTAAAGATATTGGAAGAATGACAACTGAAGATATTCTAATCAATAAGACAAAATTAGACCAATCTAAAGTACAT
>PWUQ01000098.1 GCA_003563585.1 Candidatus Parvarchaeota archaeon | reverse complement strand
TTCAAATTATGAAAATCAATAGATTAAATAGAAAAATATTTAATTTCAGAGATAATTATATATAATATGTTAGTTAAGCTTATCGCTAAAAATATACGCATAAAAGATATGGAAAGAAAATCTAGAACGGATAGTCTAATTAATTTAGAAGGTAATCTATACATGTACAATGAAGGACTTATTTTAAAAAGTGATGATAAACTTTATGCAATACCTATTGAAAATATAACTAATATAAAAAGAGACAAGTATAGAAAAGGTATAGAATTGTGTATGGGTGACAGAGAATTTTTGATAACAAATCACGGTTCTCAAGAAACGTATCGTAGGTTGGAAGCGTTAAGACATTATTATTTACCGTACATAATAAACTAAAAAAATTATTTTGGAGAGTAAACAAAACTTCCATCTTCTTTTTCTGTGAAAATTTCAGAAATATTATTTAATGTTTTTAATATGTCTTTGCTCTTTCTAATTTCTCCGTTTTTCTTTTTAATTAAACCCGCACCTTCTAATTTTTTTAAAATGGAATAATAACCAGAAACTGAGGAATTCCATCTTATCGATTTTTCTAATAAAAGTTTTTGTTCTGGTTTGATATTAATTTCGTTCTTTTCATTTTTTTCTAAAATTATAGAATTTAATTTTTTACCTCTACCCCTATCAACAATTGGGAAATAAGTATCATATACATTTTTCAATTCTTTTTTTTCATTTTCCTTTAGAGGATAACATTCAAAGATATCTATAATGTGTCTTTTCCATTTTTTTGTAAATAGCATTTTTTCCCTATTCAATTTTTCCAAAAATTTTAACGCTGGTTTTGAAAGTTCTTTGTTTTTATAGAATATGCCTTCTAAAAATTCTGAAATATTTTCATAATTCTTAAATTTTAATAAAATAGCTTTCATTTCATACCTACATATCATCAAACGGATTCTTAATTTTTTTAATTTCTGATTTTGAAACTGTTGTGTATATTTGGGTCGTAGAAAGATTTGAGTGTCCAAGTAAAACTTGTATTTTTCTTATATCCACACCATCTTCAAGTAGATGTGTTGCAAAAGAATGTCTAAATGTATGAGGGGAAACTTTTTTTGATAATTTTGCAGTTTTAGCGGCATTTGAAACCAATTTTTGGACATTTCTTTTCGACATTTTTCCATTTCTTCCTTCAAAAACAAAGTCGCTGTGATTCTTGTTTTTCAAATAATCCTTCAATTTTTCAGAAATTTTTTCAGAAACAATTACCATTCTATCTTTTGAACCTTTTCCCTTTCTCACCCAAATTATATTATCGTTAAGTTCAAGGTCTTCGACTTTTAAATTTATCAATTCACTAAGTCTTATCCCTGTTGAATATAAAAGAGAAATTATTAAATTATGTTTTTTATTGTCAACAATAGAAAGCATTTTTTTTATTTCTTCTTTTGAAAGAACTATCGGTGCTTTTTTTGATATTTTTGGTGTTTTTATTTCTATTTTCTTTTTCAATATTTCTGAATATAAAAAAAGTAAAGCAGATTTGACAAGAGAAATTGAAGAATTAGATAAATCATTAGATATCAAATGTGCAAGATAAACTTTAATATCTTCTTCTTCTACATCTTCAGGATTTTTTTCTATAAAATTCAAAAACTTTTCGTTATAAAATTTGTATGTTTTAATAGTCTCTTTGCTCGAACCTCTAAGTTTTAGTTCTGTTTCAAGTTTGTTAAGCATGTATATTATTAAGTTCTTTTCATTTAAATATTAAACGCACTTGTATTATTACTGGATATTGGACAACACCCTAAAACAAATAAAAGACAATTTCTTAGAAAAAATATGATTGATTTCAATAAAATGACGGAAAATTATTTGAAAAAGAAGGAAAGAGAGAAATCAATAGGAAGATATTATCCTTCTGAGATTGGTGGTTGTTTAAGAAAAATTTGGTTTTCTTATAAATACCCAATAAAGCCAGATGCTAATCTTTTGAAAATATTTCAAATGGGAAATATTGTACATGATTTTGTTGTTGATGTTCTTAAAAGTGAAAAAAACCCACATATAGAATTAAAAAGTGCCGAAAAACCTTTTAAAATGAAAATAAATGGATTTACTATTTCAGGAAGGATAGATAACGAAATATTCATAAAATTGAACAATGAAACTGCGTTAGTTGAAGTTAAATCTTGTTCAAATATAGATAATCTTGCAGATGCAAAAAAAGAACATAAAATGCAGCTTCAATTGTATATGTTCGCAACAAAAATCAGAAAGGGTATGTTATTATATATCGATAAAAAAAACTTGGAAAGTAAAGTTTTTACGGTTCCATATGATGAGATGGAAGCACTTCATGCAATAGAAAGATTCAGCATTTTAGATAGGCATTTAAGAGAAAATAAAGTTCCTGTTGCAGAAGCAAAAAAAGACATATCTAAAAATTGGCTTTGTAATTATTGTGAATATAAAGATAAATGTGGTGATTTAAAATGAATAAAATAAAAAAAGAGGATAAAATTTCAGAAGTAATAAAGAATTATCCAAACTCAATAGAAGTTTTTTTTGATTTTGGAATGAGTTGTATAGGATGTCCAATGGCATCTCAAGAAACAATTGAAGGTGGCTGTACATCACATGGAATGAGCAAAGAAAAAATAGATGAACTTATCAAAAAATTAAACGAAAGCATAGAGGTTGAATAATATGTCAAATGTTTTATTGATAATAGCTCCAAATAATTTCAGAGATGAAGAATTATTTTATACAAAAGAGGAAATTGAAAAAGCTGGACACATAACAACCATAGCTTCCTTAAAAAAAGAAAAGTCTAAAGGAATGCTTGGTGGAGAAGCAATGCCTGAAAAAACAATAGATGAAATAAATGAAAATGATTACAACGCAATTGTTTTCGTTGGTGGTAGTGGAGCATCTACATATTTTAATAATCAGAAAGCTTTGGATATCGTAAAAAAATTTTATGATGAAGATAAAATTGTTGCTGCAATATGTATTGCTCCAAGTATTTTAGCGAACGCAGGAATTCTAAAAAATAAGAAAGCGACGTGTTGGGAAAGTGAATCAGAAAATCTTGAACAAAAAGGTGTTAAATACACAGGAAATCCAGTAGAAGTTGATGGAAAAATCATAACAGCTAATGGACCAAAAGCTGCAAGAGAATTTGGTAAAAAAATATCTGAGATGGTTTAATCTTCTATTTTTTTATATCCTTTTTTATCTTTTTCGAATCCACTTTCTTTTAAAAAATGATTAAAATCTTGGTAAGGCATGCGTATTATGCATCTATTTTTATATTTTTCATCTGGAGTTATAATCAAACCAGAATCTGAAAAATTAACAAATATTTCACTTTCTTCATTTTCTGGATGAATAAACTGTTCTAATAAGTTATAAAGACGTTCATCAGGTATTTTAAGAATATCTCCTTTTTTATGATAAAACTGAATTCTTCTTTCTAACTTAATAATTTCTTCTTCTTTGTAAAAACAAAAATATGGTCCATTTTTGATATTTACTTCAAACTCTTCATCTGAGTTATACATTGTTACAACCTTTTTATTTTAACACTTATATTATTTATTAAATTATCTAACTTTAATTTTTTTTCTTCTTGCAAGATGATTTCTTCTTTTGCTTGAGTGGAAGGGTGTTTAGGCCCAAGTACAACACACATCTCAGGTCCTTTAGATATTTCAAAAGTTCCAATTTCTTTGGCAATATTAACTATTTCCATTTTATCATATGCTATCAAAGGACGAATTATGGGAATTCTTACTGATTTGTCAACCACTAAAATATTTTGTAATGTTTGGCTGGAAACCTGCCCCAAATTTTCTCCTGTAACTAAAAAATCTAATTCTTTTTCTTTTGCTATTTTTTCAGCTATTTTATTCATAACTCTTTTCATAATAACAAAATAATATTTTCTATCGCATTTTTCAGCAATTTCTTTCAAAAAATTACTTATTTCTACCAATAATATTTTATCAAAACCTAATTTTTTACACGCAGCTATTGATTTTTCCTCAGGTTCATTTCCAACAATGTTAGAACTTGAAAAATGAATAGGAACAATTTCATACCCTTCTTTTTTCATCAAATAACCGGCTACAGGAGAATCAATTCCTCCACTAATCAAAAGCAATCCTTTCATAACATTCCACCAAAGAATCTAACTGCTAAAATTCCTACGAAATATGATATGATTGCAACAACTACAACTAAAAATACGTATCTTGGGAATATATGTTTGAATTTTAATTTCCTATCGCCTTCCGCAACAAAATAACCAAGAACTATAAATAGTGATATCCCTATTCCAAATGAAATAAAGATAGCTGTTGTTAATTCAAATATAAACAGCGGTATTGCAATAGCTATAAGTGTTAAAAATTCTGCTATAAATGTTTCAATGGATATTTTAATCAATTCTTTTTTAGAATGCATATACTCGCTTTCTTCGCTTATATACATAGAAGATGCATCTGCCAAACAAGTGCAAACACCAAAAATAATTATACCTATTTCAACAAAAGGTTTCACACCTGTTGCAGCAAGTCCAATAAGCACTCCAAGTATTCCTATGATAGAATTAGAAACTCCGAAACTAATTCCTTCCATATTGCTTTTTTTCTTTTTAGACATAATAAATAAAAATTGGCATTATTTAAATTGTTAACTAGTCTATTAAAAATATTCCAGAAAGTATAAAGGATTGATACTTTGAAGGAAACAAACAACACCAAAAATAACTGAAGATATTTATAATAAATAAATATTTATACCAACAAAAAGATATCTCTTATATGTGTAAAAGTAATGCAACACTTGAAAATCTTACTGGAAAGCCTCTAAACAAAAAAGGTTTCAAATATCATCTTAAATATGGATATCCTGCTTTTGCAAGTGTAGAAAAATATAAAGACGATTGTAAAAAAATAATGAATTATTTGAAAGATGATTCACAGAATGGAGCATTAAATCTTATTGTATTCTGTGCTAAAAATTGTCCTTACTTAATTCAATATGTTAGTATGCCTTTTGAGAAAAAAGAAGTTGAAAAATATTGGAAAGGAGATTCACAAAATTCTCACAACTCTATAAAATTCAGGGATTGGATAGTAGATAGTGTTTTAAAAATTGATGAAAGAGAAATTGAATTGAGTAAAAGATGTGACATAGATGAACTTAATAATTGTTCAATATTTCCCGCAAAAGTTGAAGGAATATATAAAAATAAAATAAAAGTTTCTTATCTGGAATATAGACTAGTAGAAAATAAATTATTTATTGAAGAAAAAATTGATGAAATTTTAAATGATTTTTTGAAAAATCCAGAAGTAGGAATTTACATTTCAAAGCACCATAACTATGCTATTGAAATTTTAAGTGATGAAGAAAAAGAAAAATTAATCTCTCATCAAAAAAATTTGGTGAATTCATACAACAATAAAAATTTAAAAAATTTAATTCCTCTTTCTGATAAAATAATGGACATGTTAAAATGAAAATACTTATTTTTGGTAATCCTCTTATAGAAAAAGACAGCATACCAATTAAACTAATCCCATTGCTGAAAAATAAATTTCCGAACATACAATTCAAAGAATTCGAAACAGAAGAAGAATTAAAGGATGAAGGGAAAAATTTAATTTTGATGGATTCAATTCAAGGAATAAAAAAAACAATGATTATAGAAAATATGGAACAACTAGATTCCAACAGAATAGTCTCGATGCACGATTTTGGAGTTTCTCATAATCTAAAACTTTTGAAAAAAATAGGATATATAGAATCAATAAAAATTATAGGAGTTCCTCAAAAAATTTCTATAGAAAATGCCTTAAAACAAGTAAAAGAAAAAATTAAATCCATTTTAGTTTAAGAAATCTGCTGGCACAAGTCATACACGGGTCGTAAGAACGTATTAATTCTTCTACTAATATTCTAATTTGTTCTTTGGATTTATCTAAATTTTCTTCAACAAGCTGTCGTATATCATTTTCCATCCTTATTTGATTTTGTGCGGTGGGGGTAACTATTTTACTTTCTTTAATTAATCCATTTTTATCTAGTTTGAATCGGTTGTATAATAAACCTCTAGGATCCTCAACAACTCCTACTCCTTCTGATTCTGAAACAATTATTTCGGGTTTTTTCTCTTCTTTAAATTCCTCAGATTCCAACATTTCAATTGATGAGTCAATACAATGGAGATTTTCTATTGCTTGTGCAAGATTATTTCT
>PWUQ01000096.1 GCA_003563585.1 Candidatus Parvarchaeota archaeon | reverse complement strand
CATGTGTCGCACACGGGTCTAATGTAAAACCAAATTCAACATCTAGTTCTGCAAACAAATCATCGGGAGTCTCCCATTCATCTGACTTGCTACTATAATGCACATCCATGTTTGTCATTAAATCACCTCGCTCATACTAACTTATTCTCTTATTTTCTTTGTTTTTCTGCCCTGCCTGTCCCCATTTTATAAAATTCCCTTTTTATTAACAAAATATTTCTTTTTTAATGTCCTTTATTTTCTTTACCATTAATATATTTAGTATTTTAAAATCAACTTTAGGGTTTTTAAACTGTTTAACCATACTCCATATATTTTCATTAACTAGTTCATAATAAATTCTTCCAAATAATTCAGGAATATATTTACTACTCCACCCTCCTTTATCGTTTACAAATTTTGCATATTCTTTTTCAATAAAAGCCTCAGTGCAAAACACATTAATTATTCTTTCTTCTACCATTGTTTTGCCTTTGATTTCAGGACTTCCCATTACCTTTTGATTTTTTTCCTTAAATTCACTTGTTATTACCTTCGCCCAGATTTGTCGTCCATACTTGTTATAAAAATCATAATTTTTTAATACAACTCCTTCGCCAGCCCCACGCCCATCTTTAATTAAAAAATTATTTTGTTCAAGCAGTTTTATCAGTCTATTATAATCTGGATTTTTTACTATCGCTAATGCAGGTATATAATTTATATCAAATTCTTCGAGCATTGGCTTGTAAATATTATAAGGTATATATTCTAGACTGCCATCTTCCTTGTCTAAACAAACATCAAACACATAAAACTTTCGCCAAGTATCATCTCTATAAGTTTTTAAAGAATGAGGCACAAGATATTCCCCATATAATCTATGTTTTGGATGTTTATATAAATATTCTTTTATATTTTCTTGTTGTAATATATACTGATAAAAATCAAAATTATCACTTTCTAAAGACAACTCTCTCCCTCTGCTTCCGGCCCTTACCTCTTTATTATCTCCCAGCCAAACAGAAGCATTTGTCCCGTCAATTTTTGGCATAATTATACATTCGCCTATTTCTATGCCATCAACTTCATCTGTGCCAAATCTTTCTAAGTGTTGATATTTTTTAAATTCCATATGTTCACCTCCGCTATACTCTAATTTTCTTTTGTTTTTTCCCGTTTATTACTTATACAAAAGTCCTTTGTTTTAATTCTTCAATTAACTTTGGATGAGCAAATATCTTGTCGCCCATAATTCTTTTTTCCTGGCTTGGCACTGCGGTAATCCCATATTTTTTATTCCATTTCTTACTAATTCTCTTTTTTTTATGGGATTTATTTGGAATCACATCTATCATTGATTCATCTGCAATAAATTCATATCCTTTTAATTTCATTAATTCATAATAAAACATAGTTTTTTCTTTCATATGTTTGTCTCATCCTTTCGTTATTTTTTTATATATATACTTACAAATTACCTGTAAACAATATGCACAAGGAATATAGGTAGCAGCAAAAACAATCATCAGTAACCAAACATTATATTCAGTCATTGTTTTTGTCTTTTTTGCCTCTCTTTTCTTTTATTCTATTATCTTCATTTAATTCTAACTTTTTTTTCATTTTTTCAAATTCTTCGCTGTCATAATTATACCTATATTGTTTTGCAAATATTTTATCACCATAAAAATATTCTGCCATTAAAAATTGATCGTCTTCTTTCACTTTCAAATTGTGAGTATAAACAACTGCTTTTTTACCATTTGGATTGCTTTCTATCCACCATTCATTAATCATTTCTTTTTTATTCATTAGCACCACTTACTTTCTCAACATAGTGATGTCCTAATAAACTATATCCACATAAATCAGAATAAACATTTTCTTCCATTAAATCCAAGTCAGGATTATTAAAAATTCTATTTTGTTTATCTATAATCCTGACTTGCAATAATAAATGCCACAACAAAGACTCAGGTATAGTATATGTGTTATCTTCATTCTTATATTTTCTTAAAAATATTTTTAAAATATCAATACTATTCCCAACGCTATTGCCATAAGCCATTTGCTTTTTGTCAACCAGCTTACCAATTTCTTTCCCTAAGTCTTGATACAATCCTTGTGTTTCTGCTAGTTCAAAAAGTCCTCTAATATATTCTTTCGTATTAAATTCATAATCTTGGACTTGTTCTGTTATTACATCATCTTCTTCGATATGAAAGTTCCTCATAACATTAGCACACCTCCTCAGTCAATAATCCTTGACATGTATTTTAGCACTTCTCTTGCACAATCTTCGCAATATCCATCAGTTTTTAAACTGTCAATAACGCTATCTAGTTTTTTCCTTTGATCGTCATCTAAAACAGTATTCGACACTACAGTTTTAACAACTGACTTAACATCATCAAATAATTTCTTTTCAATTGCTTCTTTTAATCCATCATGACTCATATAATCAAATTTCTTATTGTTCAATGCTAAGTCTGCTACTTTCCCCACGATTTCTTCTCTAAATTCTTTTTTGCTTGGATCGGATACACCAATTTGCTCTTCAATACTTCTCATAAATTTTTCATCTGGTTCACGTTCTTCTTGTGTTATAGGATCTTCAACTTTATCATTTTTTCGCCATGCATTTATTTCAACCAAATATCTTTCAATTAATGATTTCGCCTGTTCTTTATACCCCGTAACAAAAGCAGACATTACTTGTTTTTTCAACATTTCATGATATAACTCTCTAACTTGTCCAATATAATCTTTATATTCCTCTTTAATTTTTACATCAATCTTGGGATGATAATCCAAATGATCGACCAAGCTTCTCAATGCTGCAATTGGATTTAAACAACTCGCATCTTTTGCCATGTATTTTGATAAAGCATCTGTGACAAATCTTGGCCCCGCACCTTTCATCCCTTCGTTGGGAGACTCTTCTTTTAATAATCTGATTTCATGATTAGTCCATCCTTTGAATTTTTCTCCGTTATATACTTTTAGTTTGTCAACAAGATTAATTTTCTTTTTACTTTCTACGTCTTCTAATCTAGTTAATACACTAAACATACTGGCAACCTTTGTTGTATTAGGAGCTAAATGCACTCTTATTGAACCCCGTTCTAATAATTTGTTATAAATTTTTTCTTCATCATTTACGACTAAGTTATAGGGAGTTTTAATAATATGAATTCGATCCTGCAATGCTTCATTAGTTTTTTCAGACATAAATTTAATATATTCTGCTTCATTTGTATGAGATATTACAACTTCATCAAGATATATTAATGGATATCTAGGAGATTTAATACATTGTTCTTGGGCAAGATTTAATAAAAGATATAAAAATTTAGGATTCGATTTCAAAATTTCTATAAATTCACACATGCCCCTATTAGATATATTCAATTCGCCATCAAATCTCCATGCTCTAGGATCTGACTCGCTACCATGTTCTCCAATTTTTGATAAATCCATAGATCCAATAAGCTCAGAAATATCTTGATCTCGTTCACTGGCAGGACTAAAAGTCCCAATGCCCATCCTGTTCTGTTCACTAAAAATAATTCTTTCTACTTTTGCTTTGCTAATGTCATAATCCCATTCATTTTTTAATCTCCAAGCACAAAAGGGACACAAGTCACCTTCAATATAAACACCATAATCTTCTTTGACATTTTTTCTTAAATCCTCTGATAATAAATGTAATGGCTCTTCATGTATGGGACAATCAACAATTCCATATACCGCACCCTGTTTAGTCTTTGTGTATTGCTCTAATCCCCTTTTAATCAAAATGGCGATGCTAGACTTGCCTCCACCTGCTGGCCCCATTAAGAGCAATATCCTCTTTCGAGGCTCTAACCCTTGTGCCCCTGCTCTAAAATATTCAACAAGAGAATTGATTGTTCTAAAACAGCCAAAAATATCATTTTTAAAAAAATTATAGACAGTAATATTGCCGTCATCATCTTTTTCTACGCCCTTTTCCATAATCATGTCATAGATTCTAGCATGTGATAATCTCGCGACTTTAGGATTCTCTTCTATAATTTTTAAATAATCATAAAAACTTCCTGACCAATTTAAATCTTCTTGATTATCTCTATAGCCGCTAACTAAATTTTCAAGCGTCATATTTCTCACCTCGGTTTAAATTTTTATTTTTCATTTGACCCCCATATTATTTCTTTTTTATTATATATAGTTTTTAAATATGCCTTATCTCCCCACAATTCTTCCAAATGTTTAAGCACCTTAATTGCACTATGTTTCCTTAAATCTCTGCCATCATGTATATGTTCTAATAACAATCCTCCCTTATCATGATTTGTATTAATTATCCTTATGGCAGGGAATCTACTTGTCATGTCGTTAATTAATCCATTTCTTATTGCTTCCCATTCAGTTGTTTTAACCTTGTAATAATCGCCATCTAATTTATAACGAACAAGATTTAAATCTTCAATTAAATCTTTCGTCAAGTAATTTCTCAAAAAACTAGTATCAATTTCTATCCTTCTCGCCTCAAATACTCTCTCAATCCCAAATCTTTTTTCAATATTTTTAAATATTTGCAACCCTAACCAATATGGATTAATATAATGTTCGTGAGCACTTGATACCCCGGCATTAACCTGGGCATATTCAATAAATTCTCCACCGCTTATATCAAGTTTTTGCATTATTTTTTGATGTGTCCACACGCTAAATCCTTCGTTTGAAATTTTTGTCTTTATTTGAGGCCAAAAATACAAACCATCTTGCCTTACAATAGATAATATATCTTTTTTCCAATCCTCTATCGGAGCTTTTGTAATTAAAAATGCTAAAATATCATCACATGGCAATCCTGCAAATCGCTGTAATTCCAAATAATCTACTTCTTTTGGTTTTTCTTTTTTGCCTAAAGATAAAATATCGCTATATTCATTTTTGCCCTTGTCTCTTTTGCATCCCCTCTCTCCCTTTTGATTTTCAATCTTGCCATCATACCCATATCTATCTACATAAAATTCAACCGTTAATGCCGAATCCAACACTTGTCTTACTTCATCTTCTCCATATTCCTCTTCATATTTCCTAATTCTCTCTGCTCTTTTAACCGCATTAATATGCATATCTCTGTCAGTTTCTTGAAAAGCAATATTATTTTTAAAATAATCACTATGTCCATACACATGCGCAGTTACCATAATATTGATAATTTCGCTATTAATATCTAATAAAAATGCCTGACAAGGATTGGAATTAATTATTAATTCATATACTCGACCAAATTTATAATCATGTCGTGTTATACCATCATAAAATTGTTTGCCATGCGACCAATGACTATATCGCCCTGGCATACTGCGCCCCGCAACATCATACAAAACAGTAGAGGGGACTACATGCAGATCTATAGGAAAGGGATCTAATCCTAAATCTTGAGCACACTCCAATATTTCATCTTTGCTCCATTTTTTGTCTTCCATGATTATCCCCCTTTCTTAAAGAAACTTTTCATCGCAACTAATATATCTTCTTGATCGGTTACGTCCACTACTACTAAATTATTTTTTTCTAATTTTTTTAGATTTATAATAAACGCACTATCAGACGAACTTGTATAATAAGATGTAGATCCATACCCCTTGATATTTGCGCATCCAAACAAATTGTTATAAGGCAAAACTTTATCTATACTATCCATTACCGTCTTGTTATCTTCCCCCCAATTATCGCCATCAGTAAACAATATGAAATAAATATTATAATGCGATGGAGGATATCTTTTATTCACAATATCATCAGCTAAATTAATGCCAGTTGATACTTTTGTGCCGCCGCCTTCTGATTTTGTAATAAACTCTTCTTGTGTCGTTTCTTCTGCTTCTGTGTCGAACAATACATATACGTCTTCTACCATTTTTTTATATTTAAAATTTAAGAACTTAATAATCCAAAATGCAAATACTCTGGTCAAATGTTTTTTTGTTTCTCCCATTGATGCGCTTCTATCCCTGATAAAAAATACAACCACCTTGTCTTGAGGAATACGCTTAATTGTATCTGTTTTATATCTTAAATCATCATCTAATATACTCTTAAATTTCGGATCGCCTTTTGCAGCATTGCGCTTGATGTTTTGTATTACAGTTCTTTTTTTATCTAAATTCGGCATTATTCCTTTTTTAGATACGCTTTCTTGTACATACTCTTCTTTAAAATAATCTTTAGGTTGTTTTTTCTGCACATTAGGCAATTCTAGATCTTCAAACAAAATTTCAGATACAGATTCAGCATCAACAACGACTTCAAAATACCCCTCATCGTGATCTCCATCTCCCCCAGGTTGGTTGCCCTTG
>PWUQ01000064.1 GCA_003563585.1 Candidatus Parvarchaeota archaeon | reverse complement strand
TTAGGTAAATCAACTCATTCATATAATTCCGTCGAGATACGTGCATTAAAAAATAAAATACAAAAACATATGATTATTATAGGAGAGATAAAAGGGAGTTGAATATGATGGATAAAAAAACAACAAATAGATTGAAGAAAATGTATGAAGAAATAGAAAGAGACACGAGAGTATGTTTAACTAAATTTCTTTTATCAAAAAATTGCGACGATCCTAAAAAAATATCTAAAATTTGGAAAGTTAGCACAAAAACCGCGAAAGAATACATCGAAGAAGCTAAAGAATTTGATTTTGATCCTAAAGAAGGTGAAGCAGATATAAGAAAAATAAAAGAAGAAAAAAATATTTCATGGTACGAAGCAGTAGATATTTTCGATAAAAATTTGATAAGACCTTTAGGATATGGACATTATGTATAATACTTTTTACTTAAAAGAGTCTCCCGCGACAAAAATTTCCCTCCAATTGCATTAAGATTGAAAAAATTATTTTTTATGGGCTTAAACGTTACCAAAAAACATATATACAACATTTTACTATATTTTACTATAAAATATAGTAGGTGAAAAAATGACACAAGTTACTGTTAAATTAAACAAAAAATTGGATAAAGTTGTTGGTATAGTTAAAAGTATTCAGGACCTTCCTTCTAAAGATAAAGCTATACAATATATAATCGAAGAAAAAGAAAAGGATGTTTTAGATAAAAAATTAAGAAAGGAATATATAAATAAAATTCTAAAATTAGATAAAAACGGAGAATTCAAGGAATACAAAAACGTTGAGCAATTGGAAGAGGAAATAAGTAATGCATAGTTTTTCATTAGAAAAGAAATTGAGAAGTAAACTTTCCAAAATTTATAAAAAAGATAGGATTGTATATAAGAGAATTATATCTAAAATTAAAGAAATTATTTCAAATAAATCTATAGAACATTACAAAAATTTAAGAAAACCTTTAAATGAATTTAAAAGAGTTCATATTATGAAGAGTTTTGTTTTAATTTTTAAATATGAAAAATCTAAAGATTGTGTTTTATTCTATGATTTTGATCATCACGATAAAATATACAAATGATGAAATTTATACTAAATTTTTCAAAAATAGAAAAGCTAAAAACCTTTAATTTAATTGAAAAATACATGAGCTTTGTTTTTATTAAAGAGAGAGTAGAAAGAATTAAAACAAAATATAAGTATAAAAGATTCAATAAAAAATTCGGTATACCATGCATAGTACATGCTACCACACCGAGAAATATAAAATTAATTTTAAAGGACGGAGTTCTAAGAAAAACATCAAAAAGAAGAAAAATTTGTGATGCTCCTAGATGCAACCCATTTGAAAAGTTGATAAATTTGGATGATTGTGTTTGGTTTGCTGTAGGATTTCAGTATAATATAAAGAATGAACCATATGGATTAATATTTAGTATAGATGAAGTCGATGATAAATTCGAAGTTTTTCACTATAATATCCTCAGTCAAGTAAATAAAATAATAGTAAGATATTGGCGTGATAACGACAAAGAATATCTTAAAAAACTTATGAATGAAAGCCCAAAAACAAAGAGAATAATAACATATTTTCTTGCAACAGAAAAAACAGGATGGGGGTCCCTTAGATTTTGGGAAATATCAGATATAATTTTCTCTTTTTTTGAGAGTTATCCAAAAAAGAAAGAAATTATGAAAAATATTTTGGACGAAAGAAAGAGAGGTAAAATAAAATCCCCTATAAAAAAATACCTTCACAATGAATATAAAAAATCAAGAATAGAAACCGCTGAAATAGTCTCATATAGAAACATAAAGTTAGATAATCCCAATCTAATCGGTTTGTTCGTAAAGGATCGAGAACACTTCAATCGAGTAAAGAAAGAACTCTTAACATTCATAAAAAAAGCCAAAAACATAGACAAAAACAAGTTTCTAATTTTTGATGGAAAGAGGAAATATACTATAGATGAAATGTCGTCAAACAGAAAAGCTAAAAAATAATCAAATGTTCTAAATTTTATGAGGTTTGGATTGTTCTTATTACTTTTATTGTTATGTTTCGGAATTGCATATGGTTTGGAATATCAAATATCTACACCAGAAGAGATAATTGTGGGGGAATGGTTTTCCGTGAATATTTCCATGGTTTCAGAAGAAGAAATGAAATTTTCAATTTATTCTTATGTTTACGAAGGTTTCAATTGTGTCGGACAGGGTTGGATAACAAATCAAAAAGAGATACATCTGAAGCCAAATATTCCAATTGAATTCGGACTTCACGACTTAATTAAACATGGAACAGAGCCCGGATTCTATAATTTAAGAGTAAGATTTAGATTTGATGAGGAAAACAAAATAGACGAGACATATACAGTCAAAGTTTTGTCTAATTCAGAATCAACCATTTCAGAAACATATTTATATATGGGTTTAGTTTTGGTTTCATTAACAGGACTTTTTGTCATACTAAGGAAGGGATAAAAAATGATATTAGGAAAGAAACAAAAAATCAAAGTTAGGATATTTATAGAACTTATGGGGTGGCCAAAAGAAACATTGAATGACACTCTTAAAAAAATAGTAGATACAATAAAAAAGAAGTGGACAGTTTACAAAGAAGATTATTCTGAACCTGAAAAAATGGGAGAAAAAATGTTCTCAAGTTATGTTGAATTTGAAGCAGAGTTTTCAGACTTAAAAGAATTGTTTACTGTGGTGCTTAATTATGGACCAACTGTTGTTGAAATTATAGAACCAACAGAAGTATACATCTCTGGAAGTGATATGCAGGACATCATGGCAGATATTAGCTCAAAAATTAACATGTTAGACAGAAACATAAAAATACTATCAGCCAGAATTAAGCAAACACAAGGCTCAATTCAAAAATCCGAAAATAACACCACAAATCAAAAAGAAGCTCAAAATGAAGAGAAAGACAAGACATCAAAATTTACTATTAAGAAATGACTAATGTGTATTCCTTAAAGAGAAAACTTTAAATACGCTCCTAATTTGATTTATTCTGTAAAAACCTCAAATAGAGATAGTAGTATTAAGCAGAGTATATTAAGGGGGTTTTCGAAAACCTAAATAAAAAAATGAAAAAAACCTATAGGAGGTAGGTGAAAAAAAATGGAAGTAAAAAAAACAATTAAAAAAATAGCAGCAGTCGGTGCAGCAGCAGTCCTTTTTACAGGATTGGGTCTTGCCGGAGCAAGTGCAGCATTAAACAATTTGCCACAACCATTTATTACAGAGGAAGGAACATTTGATGCACACATAATAGTAGGAGATGGTGAATGGAACCCAGATATTAACATGGACGCATTTGTAAGCGACTTGGCAATTGGACAAGATATTGCAGGAGCAATCGCAGAAGCATCAGAACTACCAGTATCAGAAACAGAAAAAGTAGGAACAGAATTGATTGAAGACATATTCTACGGAGACAACTTCGGAGATAACGCGTACTACTTTACAGACTATTATTTCCCACAGCTTTTGGCTGATGGAAGAATAAGAGTAGATGGAAGAAATGTTGACTATTTGCAAACAATAGAATTTGCAAGCGAAGCATTTACATTGGAATTTAGAGCAGATTTGAATATTGAAGAAGAACCAGCAGATACATATATATTCCAAGATGATGGAACTATATACACATATCTGTTAGATTTCCAAGATGAATTCCCATCAGGAGACTTGGAAAAAGTGAGAATAGAGATACAAGGAGAAGAATATTTTGTATCTGAAGCAAGCGATGAAAGCATAGTATTATTCTCAGGTGCAGAAGAAACAATTCAATTGGCAAAAACAACACAAACATATGTTGTAGAAGGAACATCCTACAATGTCGAAGTATCAAGAATTACTGGAGAAGGAACAGAGCTAAACCCATACAAAGCACATTTCAACATAAATGGGGAAACATTAACTCTTGAAAGTGGAGACACAGATGAACTTACAGATGAAACAGTAGTTGGAATCACAGACATTTGGATTGATGCAATTGACCCAGAAGGTGGAGTAGAATTCTACATAGGAGCAGAAAAAATCGAATTAAGAGATGGATTGGAAGTCAGATTCAATGACGAAACACACGACGATTATAGCATAATTGCAAATTTCGGATTTGACGGAACAGACTTGACAAATATAACAATAAATGTAGAATCTCTTGAAGAATTATACCTAGCAGAAGGAGAATCTTGGGTTGACCCTGTATTCGGAAACTGGGAATTAGAATTCGATGAACTAGTTAAAAATGTAGAAGAAGTTGAATTCAGAGCAAACAGAGGAGAACTTTCTTTCAATAACAAACAAGGACATAGAGTAGTAATCCCACTTGTAATAAATGAGGACGAAGACGCAATTTTCTTTGGAGATGAAATTTTAACATCTACCAACGGCACAGAATTTGGTAACTTCTTGATGGAAGGATGGTCTATTGACGAAATAGAAAGAGCTAAAGGAAGAGACTTTAGAGGAGTTCAATTGTTAGCAGTAAATAGAGACGAAGCAAGAGTCTTCACAATAAACTGGATTGATTGTACTGCAGGAGACAATGGAGAATATACATTATCCGGAGAAGACAGAACATTCAACATGGAACAAACATACAATGTAAGGGGATATTCAATCAAACTTAGCTGCTGCGACAACCAAACAGATGATGATGTATGGACACTTAATGCAGATGAACTTGGTAAACATTCGCTAGGTCTTAATTTTGTAGAAACAGAATTAGGATTAGTTATACATATGGATATGGAAGACGACAATGTTACACATTTTATTCTTTCGAATAAAGATGGAGTTGAATTAGGATACCTTGAAGTGACAAACGACGAAGATGATTTTGAGACAACAATTTTTGAGACAACAATAGAAGATGATGAAGAAGATGAAGAAGAAGATGAAGAAGAAGATGAAGAAGATGATGAAGAAGATGATGAAGAAGATGAGAAATTAAATATGATTCCAGAAGAATACGACTCAGACATTGAATGGGGCCTTGATCAAGAAGAATATGGTACATTGTTTAGAAGAGATGATGACAGAGAAGATGTAACTGTATTCTACGCAGAAGAACAAGTGTTTGCAAACATGAGAATGAATCACATCGGTGCAGTAATCGACCCAGTAGCAGACGTTTCATACGAAGTTGTTCAAGGAGCACCAACACCACAAAGACCAGTTATTTTAGTTGGTGGACCAGCAGTTAACGAATTGGTTAATGATTTGGTACCAACAACATGGGCTGCAGAAGACTATACTGAAAACACAGCAATAATTCAATACATTGAAGAAGCATTTGGCGGACACGATGCATTGATAATTGCAGGTTATTCAAGAGAAGACACTGAAGTAGCAGGAAAAGTTATCGCAGGAAACTTCAGAGACGGACAATTTGCAGACCAATTAACAGGTAATTTGGTAACCTTGAATACAGCTGCAGGATTTGAAGGCGTAGAATTTAACTAAACGTCTCAAACCTTTTTTTCTTTTTTTTCTTTTATTTTACAACATTTAGAGACAGCTATAGGAATAGTATAATTTATTTTTCTTTCATCAAAACATTTTTAAAATATAGACTATTCGAATAGCTATGGATACAGAAAAAGTAGTAATATTATGTCTTATCATAATGGTTGCAGGTGGATTTGGAGTATACTATTCTATGCATACATACAGAATAAGGATGGAAACAGAAAGATATGATGAAATGTGCATGAGAATGACTTTAGAAATGAATGCCAATATAAGTGAAGATAGTTCTTTTGTCGAACATCACTGTTATTATGAACCACATGCACCACCAGAAGGACTTGAAAACTTAACTCAGACTGCATGCGTATGTGAATCAACAAGACCAGATGGTTCGGTAGTTAGAACTCAAGTTTTAGTCCCTAAAAGATTGATTAGCTAGCACACTTTAAGAGCAGGATTCTCTTCACAAATTATTTCTTTTAATTCATTTGTATTTCTAAACCCAGAATAAACTTCTCTATTTATCACTAATACAGGATATTCATCTACTTCATAAACATCCTTGAGCATATCAACAATTTGTAAATTTAAGTCAGAATCAATAGAGTAAATAAGCAAATCCCCACCTAATTTTTCTTTGTAAAAAGATAGTATTATGCCTTGTTCTTCACAACCATCACAATATTCATTTGAATAAAAATATAAAACAGTTACAAAATCAGCATCACACGTATCTTTTATATTTTCTACATTTAACCAGCTTCTTAACATAGATAATGTATACCTTTCTTTCAACTCAAAAAAAGAATCTTCATCCAGCTTCATAGAACTTTCAAATCTTTCAACTTCCTTCCCAAGTGAATCGGTTTCACTGCTTATTTCCCATCTTTGTTTCTCCAAGTAATCACATGAAACTTCTGCACCCATAACATCAAAGAACATAAGCTGAAGTTCTGCACTTTTTATACTTTCTTCTAGTTCCATCATTGTT
>PWUQ01000036.1 GCA_003563585.1 Candidatus Parvarchaeota archaeon | reverse complement strand
ATTTTTTATTAATTTTCGAATCAGTTAATTGTTTTAACGCATAAAAACACGCATACGCAAGATTTGTACGTGTGTTTGTTTGTCCAAAAGTTTTACTCCAAACGTCCTTTATTCCCGCCATCTCTAGTATTTTTTTACATTCATCTGCAATGCAAAGTCTTAAACCTTTTGGAGCGGGTTTTATGTATATTTCCGAACTACCACATTTTCCGTGAACCTCAAATGGTATTGAATGTGGCGTTCCACATGCACATTCCCAGCTTCCGCAACCTCTTTTAATTTTAATAACATTAAGTTTTGCGTTTCTGATTGCTTTTTCTCTGGCAGGAACAGTTTCGTTTGATTTCCCAAGTCCTATCCCTACATATCCATTTTTATTTCCTACGACAGCAAGAGCTGAAAAACTTATTTTGGAACCATCTCCCGTCTTCTTTTGAGTTTGTTTGAAAGCTCTTCTTTGCCCTCCTCCAAACTTACCTCTTGCTTGTCCAATTAAAATTAAATCGGATTCTAAATCTGGCAAAAGTTTGTCTACTATTTCAGATTCTCTCATTTTTAATCCTTTATCTAATATTTCATCAATAGTCTGTACTTCTCCAGACTTTACTTTTCTGCCTAAATTAGTTTTTGGAATCCAATTTTCTAAATCATTCATCCATGTTCACCTTCTATTCTCTTTTTAACTTCTTGAAAATGTTCAACAAAATCTTCTGGCTTAATGCCATTTTTTAACATGTTTGAAAACATAATCTCGTATTTTTCAGGGTTATTTGAATTTAAAATTTTCGCATATTCAGATATATGATAACCTTGTATTCTTCTCTCGCTTGGGAATATTTTTTCATTGTGGTTTATTTTTAAACCCGCATCAACAGCACCTTTTAATGTCGCATACACTTTACAACCTTTTGTAAGTCTATGAAGTCCTGTGTCCAATATTGCCTCTTTTATATTTTTCTTTACTGCTTTTAAACCACAAGCAAATCCTGCAAAATATGCTGCTGGTATATTTCCCGTGTGTCCTTTATATCCATATTTTTTTAATTCTGTTGAATTAAAATTTATTAATGTTTTGTCTCCATTTGAATGGTACTCAACTAATTGGCAATTTATTGAATTATTTGAAGCTCTGACTACAAATCTAGGTTTTCCTGATTTTAAAAGCTTCAATCTTTTATTATAATTAGTTAAACCTTTTCTTCGTCTTCTATATTTTACAACATAAGTTGGTCCTTTTGCCATTCTACTTTCCCCTTTTTAATTTTTCAATATAAGATTCCAAGTGAGATGCGCTTCTGAAAAAGTTTCCTTTTATTTTTAGATATAACTCTCTATGTTTTTTGGAGTCTATTTCTCCTTGTTTTTTAAAATAATTTAACTTTCGTCTCAAAGCTCTAACTTTATTCATCCACTTTTCTTTGTCATTTAATCTTGCATTAGCAGTTCCTTTTCTCTTACCGTGTCCTTTTTTTCTGCCTTTTTTTCTTTGAGCTTGAAGTTCTTTAGCTCTTCCTCTGCTAACTCCTTTTACCTTTTTAGCTTTTATTTGACCTTGAGCAATTAATTCTCTTATATCTTCCTTTGTGATAGACTTTGAAATTTCTTCTGCGTTTTCGGGATTTATCCATACCCTAGATTCTCCTACCTTAAGGAGTTCTGCTGCAAGTCTTTTTTGTATTTTCAAATCCATTTTTAATCACTTTTACTTTTTGATTTATTTATATATTCTTCAGGTTTTCTCAAATTTGATATTTTTATTCCTTTTGAAATTGCTTTTTTAACAATTTCTATTTTTTTTCTTCTTCCAACATTCAATATTTTTGCCATCTGTTTTGTTTTATCCAATTTTTCAAGTTCATTTATATTTGAAACCTCGACAATCTCCATTCCACTCATGTGTTTATTTTTAAATTCTGAGGACAAACCATAACCTACTTTAGGAGATTTTCCTTTCTTGTGACTCAAACTCTTCTTTGGTCTTCCACTCATTCCTTTAGGTTTTCTCCATTTTGAAACATCTAACCTTTTTACATTTAGGTTAAGTCTAGGAAACTTTGGTTTCTTTCTTCTTGTTTTTTTTATTTTTGACATATTATTTCCCCTTTTCAATTATATATATTCCATCTTGGAAAATTCTTTTATCTTTTCCAACAATTCTTGTTGCTCTTTCCAAATTTGCTGCGGTTTGTGAAACTGCCTGTAAATCTGGACCTGAAATCGTAATATCTTTTTTATCTATTTTAACTTCGACACCAGGCAACTTTTTTGAAATTCTTGGAGATCTTTCTCCTATGAAATTTTCGATTATTATTTTGTTTTCTTCTACTTTAACATTTGTTGGAAAGTGTGTATACACTATTTTCAATTTATATGTATAGCCTTTTTGAACTCCCTTAAATAAATTTTTGATATGTGAAGCGAATGTGTTTATTAATCTCTTAGATTTTCTTGTTTCCAAATCTGAAATAACTTTTACAGCATTATCTTTTATTTCTATTTTTACTTTTGGATGAGACAATTTTTTAGATATTTCACCAAGTTCTCCTTTTACAAAGATGATTCCTCCATCTTTTTTAACTTCAACATTTTCTGGTATGATTATCTCTTCTTCCATAAATATCACTAATATACGTAGGCTAATAGTCTGCCTCCTTGTTTTTTTTCTTTAGCTTCTTCCTGAGTCATTATCCCTTCTGTTGTTGAAACAATTAAAACTCCATAT
This sequence comes from Candidatus Parvarchaeota archaeon, assembly GCA_003563585.1. Taxonomy (GTDB): domain Archaea; phylum Nanobdellota; class Nanobdellia; order CSSed11-243R1; family CSSed11-243R1; genus CSSed11-243R1. The sequence continues at coordinate 3,851 of PWUQ01000036.1, read as the reverse complement.
TTTTTAGCTGGAAGATAGCGTTTTTCAAAATTTTGATAATTTGAAAGTGATGTGGAAAATCTTGGTTTAATCGCACCACAATTATTTATAGCACCTAATAAATTTATTTTTATAAATCCTCCTTTACCATCGTCAATTATTTCAAATTCTCCTATATATCCTTCTTTTTGCATTAAATCTAATATGTTTCTTAGTGTTTTCGAAACAGGTCTAATTACGCAAGTTTGAACTCCCTTTTTTTCAGCATTTTTTATTTGTGAAAGCGCTTGAGCGATTATATCTACCATTTTTATACCTCATGTCCTTTCTTTTTGAATCCTATTTTTGGAGCTTTCTCTCTAAAGCATTGTCTGCAAAGATGTAATCCATAACGGTTAACATGTGCACCAAATCTTCCGCATCTTTTGCATTTTCTATTACCTATACCATGACTTCTCTCTTTAGGTTTACTATGTTTTAGGAATTTCTCTTTCTTATCTTTCTTGTGTTCTATTTGTTTAAGCAATTTTTTATAACTCTTTATAGTCATATTCTCACCAAAGTCTCCTTTTCTTTTCTCCTATGGATATTTTGAAATTTTCTTTGAAAAAGTTCATAGATTCGTCTTTGGAAATTCTATGTTTTTTTCCAACTCTTGATTTTTTATAATTTCTTCGTTTAACTCTATAACCGCTTTTTCTTTTCAATGTAACACAAACATCTAAACCTATTATTCCAAGAGATGGATCATATTTTACATCTGGTATGTGGATATACTCCTTTATTCCAAATGAAAGGTTTCCTTCATTGTCAAAGTTTTTTGGATGTATATTGTTTTCAACTGATTCGAACAATCTTTTAAGCAATTCATGAACCTTCTTTCCTCTTATAGTAGTTTTAACACCTATCGCCAAACCAGGTCTAAGGTTCCATGTAGGAATTCTTTTCTTAGCGTATGTATAAACTACTTTTGAATCTGAAATTCTTTCCAAAAGAATCTTAGCATTTTCTAATTTATCCCCACTTTCACCTACACAAACATTTAAAGTCAATTTTTCTATTTCAATTTCTTTCATTGGATTGTTTTTATCAGTTGTCATAAATTTCACCAAGATTTAACTCCGGCTTTGATTCACCTATCACAAATAAGTATTTTTTCAATGTTTCGAATTTGTTTTCATTTAGTTTCAAAATAACTCTATCTGGATTAGAACCTGGAGATTTGATAAATTCATATATTTCAGCTATTTCTCCTATATGTTTTCCATCTGTTATGTAAACAAGCATTCCTTTTTTACATGGTAAATGTTTGTTTATTTCTTGATTTGGAAGAGATATTAGTATAGAGTCTCCTGGTTTATGTTCATTAGAATCAACTAATAAATTCCTCCCGTCATGAAGATTTAATTGTAATTTTCCACCCTTTACAGTGGATTTATCTTTTATTTTACAAATTTTTAATGATGATTCTTTATCGTCTATCTTAACAAGTTTCACATCTCCATGTGTATTATATAAAAATCTATAATTATCGTCTGATATAGTTATTGAATCCATTAATCCAACTGGTAATTTTACATCTTTTACAACCCTCTTATCTACTAAAATTTTTCTTGTGTTTAGAATTTTTTCTGTTTCTTTTCTAGTTCTAGAAATTTTTAATAAATCTCTCAATAATAATAATAAAGGTAGTCCATCTTTTTTTGAATGAGGTCCAGGACCTAGCTTGATTACATAATGCGCTTCCTTTTTCAATATTGGATATCTCTTTGGTGAAGCTATTCTATGTTCATGTTTTTTCATTTGTTAACACCTTTTTTTTTATTTTTTTCCAGCTTTTCTTTTCTTAATTTATCTTTTAAATTTAGTGATGTTATGATTAAATTTGAATTATGTATAGAAACTTTGGATTTAGTTCCATCTTGTTTTTCTATCTCGACACCAGTAATGAAAACTTTTTCTTTTTTTGGAATTATTTTATCTACTGTTCCTTGTTTATCTTTGAACTTTCCCCTCATTACTTTAACTTCGTCTCCTTTTCTAAGCCCGACAGTTCTGATATTATATTTTTGTCTAAGGGATTTAGATAAATGTGAACCTAATCCTTTCATCTTAACGAAAGGAGCAATCCTTTTTCTTTGCTTTGTTCTATCTCTGGTTTTTATCATCATATCACCATTTTAGATATTCTAGTTATCACAGGGAACCTTTCCACAACCTCTCTTGCCACAGGACCTTTTATACTTGTCCCTTTTGGTTCTCCTTTTTTAATATCTTTCAAAACAATTGCAGCATTATCCTCAAATTTTATTCTAACTCCGCTTTTTCTTCTGTATTCTTTCTTTTGTCTTATTACAATACAAGGTAAAAGTGTGTGTTTGGTGTCTGGATTTCCTTTTTTAACTGCTCCTATAAATAAATCTCCAACGCCACATTTTGCAAGTCTTCCTTTAACACCTTTGTACCCTCTAACTGAAACAATTTCTATAATTTTTGCTCCTGAATTATCAGCTACCTTAATCCTACTTCCAACCTGAAGTGCTTTTGTAACATTTGCTTTTACAGCTTTCATTTTTCTACCTTTCCTAATACGACAAATTTTTTTGATTTTGATATAGGTCTACATTCACCTATTATAACTAAATCGTCTTTTTTTATGTTTAAACATCCAGTTCTATGCGCACTAACTTTTGTAAATCTTCCTTCAAAACGTTCATATTTTGGACAAAATACTCTTCTTTCCCATCTGACTATTGCTGTTTTAGAAGGTTTAATACTCTCTACAACACCCTCAAATACTCTACCTCTTATCTTTAAAGTTCCATGAAATGGACAATTTAAATCATCGCACTTAGTTTTAGGAAATTCCACGCCGGAAATTCCAACATTTTTCACTTTTTCTTTTTTCGTTTCTTTTTGAGTCATTTTTAAACCCTCTTTTTTGGAAGTTTTTTCTTTGTTCTTTTTTCTGGACGCCCAACAATTAATGAGCCATCAACTAAGATATTTTTTTCATCTATTCTTATTTTAAATTTTGAATCTTTTTTTATTATTTTTTTTTCGCCTTCCTTTGATTTAATGATAATCATATTTTTTGTTTCATCAATTATTTTTCCTTTCAAACCAACAAGTTGTTCATTTTTGTTTTCAATGATTTCAATTTGCAAACCAATCAATTCATGCCAAATCAAATTTTTTGGTGTTATCATTTATCACGTTCACCTTATGTCTATTTGATCTTCTGAAAATCCTGATTTTATCAGCAAATCTTTAACCTTTTTCTTATGATCTCCTTGAAGTTCTATTGTATCTCCTTTATGTGTTCCACCACATGCAAGTTTTGATTTGAGATTGCTTGTGAGTTCCTTGATATCTATATCATTTGTTTCTATGCCTTCAATCACAGTTGTTATTTTTCCATACCTTCTTTTCGAAGTTAGTATTTTTATTTTCTGTTTTTCCTTTGCAATTGTTTCACAAACACACAATTCCTCAGGTAACCCGCATTTCGAACAAACACTACTCATTTATTTTAAAGCACCTCTCTCTTTTTTTATTGTTTTTATACGCGCAATTGTTCTTTTAATTTCTTTTATTCTGCCAGGTTTTTCTGGAACAGTTCCTTGCGCGATTTGAGCATTTGCCTTCATCAATTCTTTTTTCAAATCAGACAACTTTTTACCCAATTCTTCATCATTCATTTTTCTTATTTCTTGAATATGTAATATAGCCAAATTATTCACCTATTATTTCCTTTTTCTCTTTAGGTTCTTCTTCTTTTGGTTCTTCTTTTGGTTCTTCTTTTGGTTCTTCTTTTGGTTCTTCTTTTGGTTCTTCTTTTGGTTCTTCTTTTGGTTCTTCTTTTGGTTCTT
>PWUQ01000079.1 GCA_003563585.1 Candidatus Parvarchaeota archaeon | reverse complement strand
TTTATGTCCGCGAAATCCCTGTTAATCAATCCAGGTTTAGTTATAAGTTCCGATATACCTTTTACTGCATTTGTAAGAATTTCATCAGCTACTTTAAATGCGGTGTATATTGGAAGGTCTGGAGCTATTTCCAAAAGTTTGTCGTTTGGAATAACTATAATTGTGTCTGTTGAAGTTTGAAGTCTTTCTAATCCATCCATAGCATTTTCCATTCTCCTTTTTCCTTCCATGGCGAATGGAATTGTTACGACTCCAACTGTTAAAGCGCCCATTTTTTTCGAAATGTCTGCTACGACTGGTGCTGCTCCTGTGCCTGTTCCGCCACCTAGTCCGCATGTTATAAAAACCATGTCCGCTCCTTTGAGAGCTTTTTTTATTTCTGATTCTTGTTCTCTTGCGGATTCTGAACCTACTTTAGGATTTGAACCTGCGCCCAATCCACCAGAGGTTTCTTTTCCAATAAGTATTTTTTTATCACAGACGCAACAAAGTAAATCCTTTGCGTCGGTATTTAAACCAATTAATTCTGAACCTTTAATCCCTATTTCAGCCATTCTACTAAGCGTATTGTTTCCAGCTCCGCCTATGCCTACAACTTTAATTGCAGCTGCTTTTTTGGCTAATAAATCTTCTAGTTCATTATCTATTTCTCTCGTTCTTGAGAGTTCTGGTCTTGGACCTTTGTGTCCAGTAATACCTTCTTCATCAAAATTGTTTTTTGCATTTTTTATTTCTTCAGGAGACATAGACATTTTTTTACCACCTTTTTAATTATTATATACATTATCACTTATAGATTAATAAGTTTATTCATTGCTTTCCTTTTCGTTGTTTTCGTTTTTTTCAGATTCGTTTTCTGATTTTTTTGAGTTTTCGTTTTCTGATTTTTTTGAGTTTTCGTTTTCTGATTTTTTTGAGTTTTCGTTTTCTGATTTTTTTTCATCTTCGAATTCTTCTGTAAATTCTACTTTTTCTATATCTATATATTTTTTTATTTCTTTTACGATTAGTTCTTTCATTTTAGGATTTATTTGTTTTTTTCCATCATATTTTATTTTGGCTTCTTTATTTTCTATATTTACATTAAAATCCTCTTTTCCCGTAAAAAGAGATAAAAGAGATTCTATTTTTTCTTCTTTGCCCTCTATTTTTTTGTTTACTGTTATTTCATAATTCAATTCTTTTCCAGCAAGAGGATGATTAAAATCTACAACAACTCTTCCAGCACTTGTTGAGACTATGTAACCTACAGCATTGTCAACATTTATAGTCATTCCTGGTTGCGGTCTGACTTCTTGTTTTTTGAATATTTTTTCTGGAATTATCTTCAGAAGTTTTGGATTCTTTTTTCCGAAGGCATCTTCTGGTTCCACATCTATTTTAAAATTTTCTCCAACTTTTTTTCCAACCAATGCTTTGTCAATACCTTTGATTAAATGTCCTGCACCAACTACAATTGTGACTGGACCATACTGAGTTTTTTCATTGTGTATATTTTCCTTTTTAGCTAGTTCTTCGTCGGTTAAATCAAAAATTTTCCCGCCTGTTTTTCCAACATAATCTATATTTACAAAATCATTTTCTTTTATTTCCATAAATTCACCTTGTGATTTTTATTGAAATCACTGAAATTCTTTTTTCTTCTTCTTCGATTGTGTCTATACTGATGTCTGTTACTTTGAAATCTTCTTTTTTCAAAATTTCAGCTGTGTCGACTGCCTTAACGGTGTCTCTTGACTTTCCTTTTATTATTACTTCTTGATTTTCCTCAAGAGCTTTCTTTACCTCTTCTACATATTCATTAGTTTCTTTTTCTCCAACAAAAATTTCCATAAAAAATCCTCCTTTTTGCTAAGTTGTTGCTTGTGTTAGAAAAATATTGGGCGTTTAAAAAGGTTTTTGTTTAATTTTATTTTCTATTGCATCCCCATTTAAGTGGGCTCCATTGCCAGAAAGCACATCGTTTTTCTCCATCTTCAACTTGTATAGGGTCGCAATCCCTGCACATATCCATAACACTCCATGTTGCGGAAAGTCTGCAGCCATCTGAACCTCCTCTTGGAGGATTTGTCTTACCCCAACATAAACCTCTTGGATTATAATCTCCAACAAAAGACAATGTAGAAGACTCATCTAATTTAATATATTCGGGTGTTCCGTCAACTAATTCATAACAAGCTCCTGTGGAAATTTCACATATTATTCCAGCAACATCATGATAATATCCAAAACCAGGATTTCCCATATACAAATCATTAGAATATATTTGTATGTATAAAAAAGTGGGATTTGCAATATCTTCTAAATCTTCAACTTTTTCTGCGTACTGTGATGTGCATTGTGAAGGAGTTGGATTTGGAAGCAGACAACTTCTTTCAAAGGATATAATATCTCCCCCACTTATACTAAACTTATATACGTCTTCTGTTTTTGTTGTAAAAGTACCATCATCAAAACTTATACCTACCTCTACTTCAGCATCGCTAGGTACGTGGAAAGATTTAAAAAAAACATTTATTCTTGCCCATAATAGATTAGAATGTGATGATTCGCAACAGCTTCTTGTATCTGATTCTATAGCATTTGAGAATAATTGTATATTCACCCCATCAAAGTGGAATCCTCTTCTTATTTCACATTTCTGCGTATCAACGTTCCAAATATCGCCTTCATCCCCATCACCGCAGCATATGTATTCTTTTCCCTCTGTATTACCTTCTATATTTCTTATATATTTTAGTTCCAAATTATCCTTTACGGTTTCACCCTCTCCAAAATATTGTTCTGCGGCTCCATGTAAGCAAACTTCTGCACAATTAGTAAATTCTCCTTTTTGTCTTCGATTAATTAAACACTGTCTTTCGTCAATATATTCTGGGTCCAATTGAGGCACACAATCAACACAACCAAGTGAACCGCAATTTCCGGCATAATAATTATCAGCAGGTGAACCGCAATCATGTTCGCAATTCACACAATTTTCTCCTATTTCCCAATCACAAACAAAATCTCCGCATGTGGGGACTTCAGTATAACATAAAACTCCTTCTCCAGAACAAGAAGTACTTTCTCCTCCAGGGGGTATATACTGATCTTCTCCTACAAGTACAGGTATAACTTCGTCCTGTGCCATAACCGTTGCAATTATATCAAAATCAAATTTCCATTCGTAAGTATATCTTGTGACATTCCTCTTTATATATTGGGGCGCATTATCTCCAGATATGTGTTCACAATCTATTTCTGGATAACCTGCTCTTGAAGAATAATCTGCGAATTCGTCATCATAACACGCTAACCTAAATTGTGGACGAATTGGAGCAGTTGCAGGAGGTGGAGGAATTCTTCTTAATAATCCATCTCCACAGTTAAGTGATTCAGATACATCTGTTGTATAATCTCCTTTTGAAGCAAATGAAAAATGTAATGGGATTGGTACTGCAAAAACATTTCTGTATCTTTTGTTTGGAACTGTTTCATCACATATAGAATCACAATCAACACGTCTTCCATATGAATCATAGCACATTTCTCTTTCACCCTCGCCCATAAAAGTATATTCTATACAATTACTTTCAGAACTTCTAACAACTTCATCTTCATCAATTATATATGCCGTTAATATAATAATAGCGTCCTCTTCAAATCTTGGAATGTAAAAACCACCATACGCCATATTTCCTAATTCTTCAAAATCTTGTTCGGATGCAAATAATCTTCCACTTCCCAAATTTTCTAAATTACTACTATACGCAGTGTAATTAACTTCAAATGTACCCCATTCAACATCGATAGGCGTGGGCTTGTACAAAACTTCTATGTAATCTGCACCACATGCTCTGTGTTTTGAAAGAATTAAATCATCATCTTGTCCGTCGCATGTTGCAGTTAAACATCCTTCTGGTGTACATAAATCAGGATGTCCGCAATCTTCATATTGCCATTGACAACTTCCTGTATCACAATTTCCTTGTCCGTCGCAATAAAGATTTACATTGCTTGCATATTTTCTTTCTTGCCCGACACATTCGTTTGGACAAGTTATTGTATTGCAATGTGTGTTTGTTCCACGATTATTCAATTGACAATTATTTGAAACACATGTATAATAAGTACATATATTTTCTGTATCCTCACAATGATCTGATTGTGTGCATTCTACACAGTTACCACCATGACAATAAGGTTTATCTGTTATATGATCGCAATGTGTATTAGATCCACAATTTACACAATTACCGTTAAAACATCTTGAACTTTTTGGATCTGGACAATCTTGATGAGTAGAACAAGTTGGTGGTGTTGGTGGTACACATACATTACTCTGGCATTCTTCACCTGAAGGGCAATGATTATCTTCAACACATTCAACACACATAGAACCAACAGGGTCACCTGGATTCAAACAATAGGGTATGTGTCCTGGGCAATCATTATTATTTTTACAGCCACATCTGCCTTGTGTATAGGGACTCAGAGGATCTATTATACAATCTTCCATAAAAATGCAAACGGGACGAGAGAGTCCGCAGTGAATATCATTATTACACCCGCAAAGCCATTGACCTTCAACAGCTCCAATAGCAAAAAACATAACACCCATAAATAGCAAAATCTTCAATGCTTTCGAATTATTTATTTCTTTCATATTTTAACCACATACAGGTAAACACGTACCTTCACAACAGATAAGATGCTGATCGTCATTGTCACAAGTATCATGTGGTTCGCAACATGGTTGTCCATACATACCACATTCACCTTCTTGACAATAACCGTGTATACACCAAGGATCTGTCAAATCAACAAAATAACATGAATTATCAGGAGGACAACATTCTTTTGCACGCATACCACAATCCATACATGTTCCATCATGACAAACTAATCCTTCACTACATTGTCCATTGCAACATGGTTGTCCTTCTTCTCCACAAGAAACACATATTTTATTTGCATCACAAGTCAAGTCAGATTCACAATCTGTTTCATGGCAACATGGTTGTCCTTCTTCTCCACAAGAACATATATTATTTTCATCGCAAATTAAAAATTCTTCACATAAATAATCTGCACCTTCTGGACAACAAGGTTCTCCTTGAACACCACATACAAATTCATCACATCCTATAACTGCAATAGCTTCATTATCTGAAACATAAAGTTTTGTTTCTGATTCGAAACTATTTCCTGAATATGTTAATTCAAAGCGTAATACTTCATAACGGCTGGCTATTTCATCTTCAATTATAAAAATATCATCAAAATAGGAATTCATATCTTCAATGATCTTGTTAAGAATGCATCTTATCGCATCATCATCATTATTTGAGCTTTGACTGCAAGTTTTTTCAAACCTTATTATCTCCAAGTTACCTGTATTCATATTTCTTTCCGCAATAACTCTGCACCTACCACTGTAAACATCACTAACATCGCTTCCGCATTCATAATGCTCCACAATCGCTTTGAAGGGTGCGGGTGTTATACAATATGCTGCTGCTTCTTCACAAGTTTGCCAATATCTTAAATCCGCGTCTAGAGAACCGTCTCCCGTTGAATCATATCTTCCTTCTCCATACTCGCCCCCACTATCACTACAAGAACAAGAATAAATTGTTCCATCTTTTTCTTGTCTAACAACTATCTGACTATTATCTATAATCATCGAAATTGGAGAATCTCTAAGATTTTCTAGTGTTTTTTCAAATTCTTGATTTTCTACTACATTTTTTGAGGCTTCAAATAATTCATAAAATCTTGTTTCGTGAGAAATTTGAGACATTACAGATGCTTCATATGTTACAAGGGGATTTCCTGCTGGTTCTTCCATCCTAATTTTTGCAGGTGGAATTGAAAGCCATGTGGTTTCAACAATTCCTTGCATAAGTGAATCTTCAAAAGTATCGGGAACATCCAATCTATAGCTAAAATAATTAGTCGATGAAACCATTCTTATTGCATCTATAACTTGTTTGCTTGGAGTTGTCAGGAAACCTCCTGCATATTCCTTAAAAACTTCAGATAATTGAGCGGAGTTATCTGGAATACATGTAGTCCCATAATTTTTCCAATATGGTAATTCTTTTTCCGGAAAATAGTCAATATCTACTATAGCTATGCCACAATCAAATTCATCAGGTTCTATAAAAATTCCCCTAGAATATCCTCCATACGCTCCCGTGAAAAAAAGAGCTTTATCTATTGTATATGCTCTTTCTTGATCAAGCAAAGTTCTAATCATTTCTGTATTCTTGGACATATGCAAAGAATATTGTCTTTGCAATCCTGCATGAGAATAAACTGAAATTTCTCTAGAAAGCCCAACGAGTCCTATAATCAGAACGATGGCAATTGCTATGGAATAAATAAAAATACTCAAACCATACAATTGTGCTTTTTTTGATATATTACTTTTCATTTTTTATCTCAACCTGATGTGGCTAGTATGAATTGTGCTATTCCTGGTTCTTCACGTATTGCAGGATTATAAACAATAGGGTACATACAGAACATTGAAATAGATAAATCTTCATCTTCCATTTTTTCAGATATCTCTTCAAATATAGCTTCACTTATTTCTGCTGTGGAAATGCCTCCCCACACATG
>PWUQ01000069.1 GCA_003563585.1 Candidatus Parvarchaeota archaeon | reverse complement strand
TCTTAGGCATTTTATTTTCTTTTTGAAAATCCATACATATTCCAACTATTTGATGTGCAAGAACGTCATATGGCTTTTTGGGAATCTTTGGTTTCTCCAGCCACCCTTCTTCCGATTTTTTATGTATGGCGTATGCTTCCAAATAATCATCTATAGTACTGCATATTATTTTTCCTCTAGAGATTCTTCCAACTCCGTGTCCGCTCCTTCCAATTCTTTGAATAAGCTTTGTGGCCTGTCTTGGAGAACCATACTGAATAACTAAGTCAATAGTACCGATATCTATTCCCAACTCAAGAGAAGATGTTGATATTATTGCTTTCAACTCATTATTTTTGAATTGATTTTCTACATTTATTCGCACATCTTTTGAAAGCGAAGAATGATGAACAGCTATTGGAAATTCAGGAATCCATTTTTTAAATCTGGACGCCAGAGATTCAGCAGTTTCTCGGGTATTTATAAAAATAATTGTCGAGCGGCTACCTTCTATGAGTTCTTTCATCCTTCTAAGGCAATACGCGACATTTGGAATTGTGTTCAGTTTTCCAGCCAATATTTTATCGTCTTTACTTGGTTTTGGATGCTCCACATCTATTTCATATTCTTTTTCTGCGCGAGCGTCTATTATTTTACATTTTTTATTTGTGAGAAAATTGGAGATTTCATATGGGTCTCCGATTGTGGCAGAAATTCCAATTCTTTGAAAATCTCCTGCCAAAAATTTCAATCTTTCAAGTGCTAGTGTAAGTTGTGTACCTCTCTTGTTTTCACAAAGTTCATGAATTTCATCTATTATTACATGGTTTATGTTTTTCAAGAGTTTTCTGAGTTTTTTACCAGTTAAAACAGCTTGAAGTGTTTCAGGTGTTATAACAACGACATCTGCAGGGTCATCGACTTGCGCTTTTCTTTCTTTTTGAGAAGTATCTCCATGCCTCAAATCAACTTCAAGCCCGACAGAACTTGCAAGTTGAACTATTCTATCCCAAACATCTCGATTTAAACTTTTGAGAGGTGTTATATACAAAGCTCTAATCTTTTCTTTTCTCTTTTCCTTCAAGAGCATGTCAAAAATAGGCAAAACTGCGGCGAGCGTCTTTCCATGTCCGGTTGGTGCTATAATCAATACATCTCCCTCATCCATTATTTCAGGTATCGCCAGTTTTTGAGGAAGAGTCCCTTCTAAATAACCCTTCTTTTCGAGCCATTTTTTTATTTTTGGGTGCAAATTGTCAAATGCCATTTTACCGCTCAATTTTTAAAATTCAATTTATTTAATATCTTTATGCAAGAGCACGAAAAAATAGTCAAAATAGTCAAACAAAAAATAAAACCTACCAATGCTGAAAGAAAAAAGGTAGAGGACATTATATATTTTTCTAAAGAAAGAATCCAAGAAGAAATTTCGAAACAAAAAATAAAAGCGGAAATCTTTGTCGGAGGCAGTGTTGCAAAAAATACTTGGACAAAAGGACAGCACGACATAGATTTTTTCGTAAGGTTTGAAAAAAACCATAAAAAAATAGGAGATTTACTTAAAAAAATAGTCAAAAAAGTTTTCAGAAATGCAAAAGTTTTGCATGGCAGCAGAGATTACTGCAAGGTAAATTACAAAGGATATGAATTGGAATTTGTACCTGTTTACAACATAAAAAAACCATCTGAAGCGGAAAACAGCATGGACGCATCTCTTTTTCATGTAGAATTCGTGAAAAATAAAATAAAAAAGAATTCAAAACTTGCAGATGAAATAAGAGTTTTTAAGGAATTTGCGAGAGCGCAAAGAGTTTATGGTGCAGAAACACATATATCCGGAATATCTGGCTATGTCTCCGAGCTTTTGATTATATATTACAAATCATTTTTGAATTTTGTAAAAGAATCTGAAAAGATGAAACCCAAAATTTTTATTGATATAAATAAACACTACAAAAATAATTCTGAGATTCTTCGCAAACTTTCCAAATCAAAATTATATTCTCCAATAGTGATTATAGACCCAGTACTCAAGGAAAGAAATGCTTCGGCTGCTCTTGACAACGAGGTTTTTTCAAATCTGATTCTTTCATCAAGATTGTTTTTGAGAAAACCTTCTGATTCATTTTTCAAAAAGAAAAAAATATCCATAAAAGAAATAAAAAAGAGAAGCAACAATAGAAAAACCCTTTTGATTATTAAAAAATTGAAAAAAGAATACCCCAAAGAAGATGTATTTTTGGCTAAACTCAAAAAAGCATTGAAAAAAATAAATAAATATCTTTTGAGAAATGGGATAGCTGTTTTTGATTATGGTTATTTCATAGATAAAAATACGATTGATGTATTCTTCGAATTGGAAACAAAAAAACTTTCAAAATATAGGAAACATACAGGACCTCCTGTGTGGATTTCTGGTTCTAATTTTGATAAATTTATGGATAAGCACAAAAATATTTACGTGTCAGGTGAAAATATGGCTTGTGATGTGAAGAGAGAATTTGCAGACATCAAAAAGTTTGTTTCTAAATGCATAGATAAAGAAATTTCAATCATCATCTGAAAATCTAACTTTTGTTATTAAATATATTATGACACCCACTAGTGTACATGCTACTCCAATTTCTTTTCTTTGAAGCATGAAAAGCACGAAACCGGCAATTAGAAATATCATCGCAACTAAACTTGCCCATACATTAGGTTTTTTTGTCATTACATCACCTTTGTCAAGTCAATTAAATAAATCTCTTCTCTTTTAATTGCTTTTGCAAGAGGACCAGAAAGTCCTTTATAACCTGTAGTAAGCTGGTTGAAAGATGGAACGATTACCACCTTTTCACACTTTATTTTTTTATACCTATCCAGTTTTTTTCTATTTATTTTTCCAATTGTCCAGCAGGCATAATTATGTTTTATTCCAGAACTATCTTTTATTTTGTAAGTTGGATGTATGTGTCCCATGATGATTATTTTTGATTGCATGGCTTTTTCGGATGGATATCTGTGTCCATGAGTGAATGTGAAATCTTTGTAAATATATTCAGGAACAATTTTTACTTTTTCTTCATGAACCATTTTTTCTATATTTCCATCATGATTTCCTTTAATTACGATAATGTCTTCAAAAAATTTTGATATTTCCCTGAAAAAATTTGGAAGTTCATACTTTTCATTTCTTGTGGCGACTGGGACATTATGTTTTATATCTCCCAGAATTATTAATTTGCTGGAACTGGTTGTTTTTTGGAGATTTTTTATTCTTTTTACAAAATCCTTTCTCATGCTTGGTATGTTATATCCTTTATCTTCCAGCGTTTTCTCGTAACCTATGTGCAAATCAGCTATGACTAGAAAATCATTCACAACAAATGCCCGCTCATTTTCAATAAATTTCATTTTCATTACACATTAATTAATTTAATTAAAGATATGTATAACTTTCGCTTGATTTAATTTTTGATACAATTTAACCATCCAAATATTTTTATATAGCCGTTTAATTCATATTACATGGAACAACAATGTTTGTTTTGCGCAATTATTGGAGATAAAATTCCAAGTTACAAAGTTTATGAAGACAATCAATTTGTAGCTATTTTAGATATAAATCCATCTAATCCAGGACATTTAATGCTAATCCCAAAGCAGCACGTGGTTTCTATCATGGAACTTTCAGATACAGATATGGCAAAGTTTTTCCTTGTCGCAAGAGGACTTTCTTTAGCTCTTTTAGAATTTGGAGCAAAAGGAATCAACTTTCTGTATGGAATGGGGGAAGCAGCGGGACAAAGAACACCTCATGCTTTTATGCATATAATGCCAAGATATGAAAATGACAAAGTTAGCTTGGTTTGGGAACCCAAAAAATTCTCCGAAGAAGATTTTAAAAATCAACAGCAAAGAATAGCTCAAATAATTTACAGCCAAAAAAAACAAATTCAGCAACCACAAACACAACAATATCAACAACCGCAACAACACCACCAGCAAACGCAACACCAGCAGCAACCCCAAGCAGTTGAACAATATCCCAAACAATTCCATCAACCTAAACAAGCACAACCTCAGCACCAACAATCAATACACGCGCCACAACATCCTATCCAGAGACCTCAGCAATCTCAAAATCAACAGATTCAGCAAACACAACAGATTCAACAACCTCAAACACAACAAGCACCAGAAAAGAAAAAAAAGCCCGAAGAAATTTATAGAAGAACTGGCGGATATTACTCTTAATCACATCAAAGGAATCAGAAAAAACAATATATTTCCGAAAAAAACAGTAACAATAAGGGTTATAAAAAATACAGGCACAAAAGGAATTCCTGTTTTTATTTTAACTTTTTTTATTTTATCTTTATTCTTCTTGAGTTTTTTTAAATCATCTATTGTCAGCCCAATATTTCTCTTTTTCAAAAATACTTTATCTTCTATTTTTATATCATCTACTAACCAGTCGCCTTCTGTGAGCTTCTCAACAGGAACACTCATCTGCATAGCTGTCTTTTCAATTTTTTTGAAATATACAAGAGATAATATTGAAATCAATATGAATATTCCAAAAAATGAAAGGAATAAAGGTGTATAATAAGCAAGTAATATACTCAACACTAAAAATATAGGCAGCAGTACTATTTCATACCATCTAAATTTCACCTTTTTCCTATTTGCGATTACCATGACAGCAATGCCAAATGCCCCATATATAGCTCCAACCAACAATGAATTAATTAAAAAATTGAAGAAAAATGGTACAATATCTCCTGGAAAAGAACTCAATAAAATTCCAACACCAGCCATTATTTTAACGTCGCCTCCTCCCCATTGTCCGCTTTTGTAAAGCATATAGGAGAATCCTCCAAGTACTAGAAAAGAAGTAGGTACCCAAAATATGACAGATGTGTTTCTTTCAAATAAAAACCACATTGCACGTATGAATATTCCAGAACCTATAAGCGTGTAGCTTACATAATCAGGAACTTCTCTTGTTTTTAAGTCTTCAATACTTGCTATAAGTAAAAGAATAGCAGCAGTGATTATTGCAATTAATGCAAATATGCTAATCATAAAAAAACATAAAAATAAAACATTTATAACATTTGTTATGGCATTGTATCTAATCGGGCTTGGTTTGTATGATGAGAAAGACATTTCAGTAAAAGGATTAGAAATAGCAAAAAATTGTGATATTCTCTATATGGAAGAATACACTTCCAAATTAGGTGTTGAAAAGAAAAAAATTGAAGAATTAATTGGAAAAAAAATAAAAATTTTGTCCAGAAAAGAAGTAGAACAATCAGATATTCTTTTGAAAGATGCAAAAGAAAAAGAAGTAGGATTTTTGGTGGGGGGAGACCCTTTAACAGCAACAACACACAGCGAGTTTTTAATCGAAGCTAAAAAGAAAGGCATTGAAACAAAAGTAATCCATTCATCATCAATTTATACTTCTGTTTGCGAATCCGGACTTTTTATATACAAATTCGGAAAAAGCTGTTCAATCCCATTTCCAACCAAAAGTTATAATCCAAAATCTTTTTTTGAAACAATTCAAACAAATCAGAAAAACAATTTACATACACTAGTTTTCTTGGATTTAAAGCCGGAAGAAAACAGATTCATGACAATTAACGAAGCAATAAAAATATTAATTGAAGCGGGCATGAACGAAAATCAATTAATTGTGGGATTGGCGAGAATCGGTTCTGATAATCAAACAATAAAATCCGGAAAAGCAAATAAACTGATTGATTTTGATTTCAAAAAACCCCAGCACATCCTTATAGTTCCAGGAGAACTTCATTTCATGGAAGAAGAAGCTTTAAGACAGGTGTCTTAAATAATATATAATAAACTTTTTAAAGACAAATGTCTTAATAAATACTATGAAAATTACAAAACATGAAGAAATTTTAAAAGAAGTTGAACATACAATTAATTCCGCTATAAAAGATAAACAAGGTTTGCTTATGCATCAAAGAAGATTGATGTCTATGATTTCATTAGGAGCTTCTAATTTAATTGAATTATATTTGCATAATTTAAATGTAATAGATCCAGGAATAAGTATAAAACATAATTGGTTTTCAAAATCTAAAGAAAAAATAAAAATTAAACTTAATTCAATAACTTCTAAAAATTTAAATCAAATAAAAAATATACATGAAATAATAGGATTGATTAATCAGATAGAACAAGATAGAAATGAGATAATATACGGGGCTCCTGTTACTGATAAAGTGCTGCGTAGAAAAATAGATGCTTATTTAGAACTTAAAGAGTTGTGCGATTATGAAATTGATTGATTATGCTTCTTATTTTGTTTCATATGTTCTGGAAAATTTAAAAGATGTTGAAATTAAAAAAATAAAAAACATAATTTTATTCGGGAGTGTTGCCAGTGGAACAGCTACAGATGAATCTGATATAGATTTATTTTTTGATGTAGATTTAAATAAAAAGCAAATCAAAAGTTTCAATAAAAAAATAAAAAGAATTTCTGATGATTTTATGTCTTCAAATATAGGCATAAAATTTAGATTAAAAGGGGTATCCAATGAAATAAAACCCCTTGCAGGCAAATTAAATGAATGGAGCGAATTGAAAGATAGCATATCGAAGAATGGAATTGTTCTTTATGGGAAATATATAAGTAAAATAAAAGGAGAACCTCATCTATTAATTTGGTGGGACAGCTTAAAAATAAAAAATAGGGGGGCTTTTTTAAATAAGCTATATGGATTTAAAGTAAAGAATAAAGAATACAAAGGTTTACTGGAAAAAGTAAATGGAAAAAAGATAGGCAAAAGTAGTATATTAATTCCTTTAAAAGAAAAAGACAGAATTAAGAATATATTTGAAAAATATAAAGTGGATTATAAATCAAAAATAGTTTCTTTGTC
>PWUQ01000010.1 GCA_003563585.1 Candidatus Parvarchaeota archaeon | reverse complement strand
CTTCCGATCTTACATAAAATCTTGGTCTAATACTGACATTTTTTTTATATCTTCTACAGAATAAAGGTTATCTCCCATTAAAACAATAAAATCATCTTCCCCTATCCATTGTTTAGCATCTAAAACAGCTTTCCCAGTTCCAAAAAGTTTTTTTTGTTCAATTAAGGAAACATTAAAATTATATTTTTTTACAAAATCTTTTATTTTTTCTTTTTTATATCCAACAACAATACCAATATTTTTTAATCCTGCATTTTCTAAATTTTTTAATATGTAATAAAGAAAAGGTTTTCCATCAATTTCAATCAAAACTTTTGGTTTGTCGTTAGTATGGGGAAGCATTCTAATTCCCTTACCAGCTGCTAAAACAAGCGCTTTCATAAAATCTTAAATTGTTTTTTGTTTATTAAAAGTTATGTTTTTGCATTTTTCCACAAAACTTCAAAATAACTCCTAAAAGAATCTGCTGCCGTTTTATTTTCTATTATAACGGCTTCTGGAGGTTCTGTCCATATTATTATTGCAACTTTGTTTCCGTAAATATCCATTGCTGACAGAGATTTCGTCTTTTTTGATATATACCTAACTTTCGTTGTTTTAGTTGAATTTATCTTTACACCTTTCCTAACAATATGTTTAATAGGAATTTTCTTTTTTTCAATTGCTCTTATATAATGAGGTGCATAATAAGGCATCTTAGAACTAAAACCACCTTCATCGTCAAGAACAAGGATTTCCTTACCTTCTCTTAATATATCTTGAAAAACAGATTTAACTCCTTTGTATCCATAATATAAAGTAACGTCTTTTTCTCTTTTTGGTTTTTTATAAATTTCTTTTAATTTTGGAAGTATACTTTTTGCTTCTTCTTCTTGCTCTTTTAATAATTCTAAAATAATTTCTGGATTGGTAGCTTCGTAAACTTTTGTGTTCGCCTGAACAACGTAACTTACTAATCCTTTGTCTAGTAGTCTTCTTAAAGAATCATATGTAGTAGTTCTGTTTATTTGAATTTCTTTGCTTATTTGTCCTGCTTTTGACATGCCTAATTTAAGTAAAACAAGATAGATTTTAGCTTCAATTTTAGTCAATCCTAAAAATTTTAACTTGTTAATTATTTCTTTCATACAATAATGTTAATATATACTTCTTAATATAATTTGTTGTCAATAAATTTACAACAAAATTTTTTATAGAAAAGATATCTGATTAATAGAGGCTTCTGAAAAAGCACCCAGGAGGAAAAAAATGAAATGCAAAACAAAATTTTTGAATGAGGAAGAATCAATTGTAAAAATTGAATCTGCGCTATTAAATGGTGCAAGAAAATATTTTATAGAAAATGGATTCACTGAGATAGTTGTACCGCACATAACTCATGCAACTGGAGCATGCGAAAACGTGAACACATTATTTGAAGTAGATTATTTCGGAAAAAACAAATATCTTGTACAAACAGGACAATTATACCTAGAATCTTTTGTGCCTAAATTAGACAAAGTTTTTTGTATAGGACCTAGTTTTAGAGCAGAGAAAGATGTGGATAACAGACATCTCACAGAATTCACACTTGTAGAAATAGAACTTCAATGTAACTTAAATGAACTTATAGGACACATAGAAAAAACTTTTATGTCTATGGTACAAGAAGCATTAAAGCATGAGGACATAATAAAAAATTTGGGTGGATCTGTTGAAAAATTAAAAAATTTAAAAATACCTTTTGAAAGAATAACATACTCTGATGCAATAAAAGAATTAAACAACATAAATATAAAAGTAAATTGGGGGGACGATTTAAAAAGTAAACATGAAAAAACTCTTTGTGAACTGTATGGGAATAAACCTTTTTTTATAACACATTATCCTGAAAAAATAAAATTTTTCAATATGAAAACAAACAAAAAAGATTCTAAAATAGTAAACAGTACGGACTTCATATTGCCAAACGCGGGAGAATGTGTTGGTGCAGCTGAAAGAGAATATGAATACAAAAAAATATTCAAAAAATTAAAGAATTCCACAATGTTAAAACGTTTGGAATCTCTTGGTGGAGAGATAAATGATTTTGAATGGTATTTAAATAACATAAGAAAAAATGGGCAAGTTCCTCATGCTGGATGTGGATTTGGACTCAATAGAATAACGCAATACATAATCGACGCTACAGACATAAGAAAAACGACTGGATTTCCTTTAAATAAAAAAACTTTATACTAGTTGCAAAGTCATTTACAACAAAATTTTTTATATAATTTTAAACTAATTATCATCATGGTAGAACCTATAAAAGATTATTTCAAAGCTAAAAAAGAACAAGAAGATTATTTAAAGCTTGACGAACAAGATAAAATAATTTACAGTATTTTGGAAAAAATAGCAGAAGAAAAAGATTCTGAAGAAAATTTAATTTCAATATGTCCTAAAGAAATAATTGAAAAAAGTAATGGGATTAATTACAATTTAAGGGAAATAAAAAAAAGTCTTTATTGGTTATACATTAATTATAAAATAGAAATGAAAAATAATCAATATTTCTACAAAGATAAATATAATTGAAAAGTTTTATAAAGACAATATAATTGTTAATCTTTACCAAATGAAATATGAAAGCAATGCATAAGTGTTGTTTGATGGAAGGTGATGAGAAATGACTGCTCCTTATGAAAAAAAGGAATTATCTAAAGAAGTAATTGACTTGTCTTTAGAAGTAATTGAAATTGCCAGAAATAGTGGCAAGATTAAGAAAGGTGTTAATGAAGCAACAAAAGCAATAGAGAGAGAAAAAGCAAAATTAGTAGTTGTTGCAAATGACATAAACCCACCCGAGATTGTAATGCATTTACCTGCTTTATGTGAAGAAAAAAAGATTCCATTTATTGTTGCAGGAACAAAAACAGAACTTGGAGCTTCTGCAGGATTGGAAGTTTCAACATCTGCAGTAGCAGTTTTAGATGCAGGAGAAGCAAAAAAGCAACTCTTAAACGTAAAAAAAGAATTTGATAAGTGATGAGTAATGGCAAGAAGACAAAGAAGACCTGTAAGAAAACAAGAACTCACAAAAGAAGAGCAAAAATATGATATGTATAAAGGCGCTGCTCCCTCTAAAGTTATTGAATTAGTTTCAAGAACAGGTGTTAGAGGTGAAGTGACACAGGTAAGATGTAAAGTTCTTGCTGGTAGAGATACAGGAAAAGTTTTAAGAAGAAATGTTAAAGGACCTGTTAAAATTGGGGATATATTAATGGTAACAAACACAGAAATAGAAGCAGCACCACTTGGAAGAGGAAGGGGGAGATAAACATGGAAGAGTGTTCTTTCTGTAAAAAGAAGGTTGCAAAAAATAATACATTAATGTTTGTAAAAAATGACGGAAAAATTAGATTTTATTGTTCTTCTAAGTGTGAAAAAAATGATAAGATGAGAGTTGCAAGGAAAGTAAAATGGGTAAGAAAAAAGTGGTGATTTAATATGGTTAAACTTATTATTATGGGTCCACAAGGCTCAGGTAAAGGAACTTATTCTTCAAGAATGGCTCCGCAGCTAAACAATATACCTGTTATATCAATGGGTGATTTATTGAGGGCTGCAAGAAATGATGAAGAATTCGGAAACGTAATAAAAGAAGCTCAAGATAAAGGAGTCTTAGTTTCGAATGAAATTGTTATGAACATACTTAAAAAAAGACTTGAACAAGAAGACGCACAAAAGGGATTCATATTAGATGGTTTTCCAAGAAGTTTAGAACAGGCGGAAGCACTTGAAGAAATCACTGATATAGATGCAACAATAAATTTAGTTGTACCTCGAGAAGTTTCAATAGCAAGACTTTCATCGAGAATACAATGTAAAAATTGTGGAAAAATATACAATAAATTATACCTTAAACCTAAAGTTGAGGGTGTATGCGATGAATGTAATGGAGAACTTTACCAACGAGATGATGATAAGCCAGAAGCAATAGAACAAAGACTTAAAGTTTATGAAGAAAAAACCCAGCCATTAATAGATTTTTATAATAAAAAGGGAATTAAAATAGACATAGAATGCAATAGTGTAGATATACCTCCAGAAGTTCAAGTAGAAAAAATAATGAAAGCATTAAAAGAAAAAGAACTTGCTTAACCTATGTAACTTAAATTCTCTTTATCTTTTTTTGTTATTTTTTTGAAGTTTTCTTTTTGCTCGTCTGTTAAAAAATCCCAAGCTTCTACTCCAGTATCATCTTCACAATCTTCAAAATGTATATTTTCTTCCATGAAAATCTAAAAATACTTCCATTTATATTCTTTTCCGTCAGTATATTTTTAAAGCATTATTTATTGATAATATACATGAATATACGTCAGCCAATAATATCTGTGATAGGACATATAGACCATGGAAAAACAACAATCCTAGATCGTATTAGAGGCACAACTATTGCAAAAAAGGAGGCGGGCGCAATAACTCAACATGTTGGAGCTTCCGAAATCCCTATTGATTCAATAAAAAATATATGCGGGAAAATGTTAGATAAAATGGATATCAAATTCACAATACCTGGAATTTTAACAATAGATACTCCTGGACACGAAGCTTTTACAAATTTAAGAAAGAGAGGAGGTTCTATCTCTGATTTAGCAATATTGGTTGTTGATATAAACGAGGGTTTTAAAGCACAGACAAGAGAAGCGATAACAATACTAAAACAGGCAAAAATACCATTTTTGGTAGCTGCGAATAAAATTGATTTAATTCCTCATTGGAAAACAAATAAAACTAATTGTTTTATGGAAAGTTTCAAATCACAAGAATCAGATGTTCAGCAAGAACTTGATAATCAATTGTACAAGATAGTTATTTCTCTTTCAGATTATGGAATTGAAGCTGAAAGATTTGATAGGGTTGATGATTTTACGAAAAAAGTTTCTATAATACCTGTTTCGGGTTTAACAGGTGAAGGAATTGGTGAACTTTTGATGTATATAACAGGACTTTCTCAGAAATATCTTGAAGAAAAATTGAAGATTGAAGTTGAAGGTCCGGCAAAAGGCAATATATTAGAAGTTAAAGAAGTGAAGGGATTAGGAAAAACAGTAGATGTAATAATTTATGATGGTGTGCTAAAAAAAGGAGATAACATGGTAGTTGGTGGTTTAGATGGTCCTTTTGTAACAAGAGTAAGAGCAATTTTAAAACCCTCTCCATTAAAAGAACTTCGCGATAAAGGAGAATTTCAATCTGTTGAAGATGTTTCTGCAGCAGCAGGAGCAAAAATTTCTGCTCCAGAACTTGATAATGCTGTTGCGGGTATGTCCATAAGAGTAGCAAACACTCAAGAAGAGATAGAAGAAGCTAAACTTAAATTCAAAGATGAAATACAAAATGTCATATTTAAGAAAGATGAAAACGGAGTCATAATAAAAGCAGATTCTGTAGGTGCTATAGAAGCATTGAGGGGTATGTTTGAACAAATAAACCTACCAGTAAAAAAGGCAAATATAGGAAATGTTACAAAAAACGACGTTATAGAAGCTGAATTAATGAAAAATGAAGATAATCTGTTGGGTGTAATATTTGCGTTTGATTCGGAAATAACAGAAGAAGTGAGGCAAATTGCAAAAGACAAGAGAGTGAAAATATTTTCTGCTGACATAATATATACTCTTTTTGAAAATTATAAAGAATGGAAAAATTCTCAAATAGAAGAAGAGAAAAAATTAGCTTTTGAAAAATTAATATGGCCTGGAAAGATAAAGATACTAAAGGGATACACATTTAGACAATCCAACCCCGCAATAGTAGGAGTTGAAGTAATGGGAAGAATAAAAACAGGGACAAGATTAATAAAAAAGAATGGTAAAGAAATTGGAAAAATAAAAGAAATTCAAAAGCAGGGAAAATCTGTTACAGAAGTTCAATCTGGTGAGCAAGTCGCTGTTTCGATAACTAATGCTACAGTTGGAAGACATATACACGAAGAAGATGAACTTATCTCCTTCATTCCAAGAAGTCATATGGAAATAATTGAAAATAGATTCAAAGGGGAATTAAGTGAGGAAGAATTGAGTATCATCCAGGAATTCAAAAATGCTGGTTAAAATGTTAGAAAAACTAATAAATGAAACAAAGGAACTTTTAGAAGAATATAAGATACATCCAGACAAATCTCTAAAAAAAAATATATTAGAAAAAGAAGGAATGATAGAGGAAATATTTTTCAATAATACAAGAAGTATAATCTACATATTTTCTAATCTTGCAGGACATAATCCAAATTTAGAACTTTACCACGCTTATATAAATAACCTTGAGAATTATCAAAAATTCCAAAAATACAAAAGAATTCGAGAAGATTATTTCTAAAACAAAACATTTATATATATGTATTTACTTATAGATAGTAACAATATGAGGTGATTGATATGATTGTTAAAAAAGATGAATTAAGAAAAAAATTTGAGAATATTGAAAATCTCTTAGAGGAAGGAAAAGATTTTGATTCTGTAATGGAAGAAATAAAAAATTTAGATGATTCTGTCAATGAAAAAAAATTTGAATTTATGGAAAAAGCATATCTTGGACAAACAACAACACAAATTATAGATAATCTACTCAAACTTGGAGAGTTAAGTAATGCGTATAAACAAGGATTGGATAATTTGGAAAATAAATATGGGTTTTCTATTGAAGATGTGTTAAATAGATATAGTACTGCTAATACAACAAACATGTATGGATGATATTTTTAACAAATTGCATAAAAACCTTTAAAAACCCTTATTCTTTTGTTTTTTACAACAACAATGACTGGCAGTTTAACTGTCTGGGAGGTTATGTAAAATGGCAGAGTTTAAATTAGTTATTTCTGACCCGAAAGAAAAAAAAGCATATCAGGTGGAATTGAAATCGCCTGATGCAG
>PWUQ01000050.1 GCA_003563585.1 Candidatus Parvarchaeota archaeon | reverse complement strand
ATTATGAGCCATTAAAAAAAGAAAATACAACAAAGAACCACCCCACATAGATTTAATGAAAAAATTAGAACTTGTTAATTATGAAGAAGGTTCTGATTTAGGACATTTCAGATATTATCCAAAAGGCAGATTCATAAAAAAAATGTTGGAAGATTTTGTTTCTAAAAAAACAATTGAATATGGTGCAATGGAGATAGAGTCTCCTATAATGTATGACTATGAGCATCCATCCCTTAAAAAATACCTCCATAGATTCCCCGCAAGACAATATGTTGTGGAATCGACAGGCAAGCGAAGTTTTTTCTTAAGATTTGCAGCTTGTTTTGGACAATTTTTAATGGCTCATAATATGAATATATCCTATAAACACCTACCATTACGACTATTTGAACTAACAAAATACAGTTTTAGGTTAGAACAATCTGGAGAGTTAGCAGGATTAAAAAGATTAAGAGCTTTTACAATGCCAGACTCACATGCATTTGTTAAAGATTATGAACAAGGAAAAGAGGAGATGATAAAACGTTTCGAACTTTCAAAAGACATAATAAACAATGTTGGTTTTAATGCATCAGACGATTTTGAATTGGGCATAAGATTTGTAAAGGATTTTTATGAAAATAATAAAGATATAGCTAATGATTTGGTTAAAAATATGGGCAAACCCGCACTTATAGAGATGTGGGATAAAAGATTCTTTTACTTTTCAATGAAATACGAACTTAATTTTATTGATGCCATGGACAAAGCGACTGCTTTAGTTACCGACCAATTTGATGTTGAAAATGCTGAGAGATATGGAATCACTTATGTAGACGAAAATAACGAGCAAAAATATCCAATAATATTACATTTATCTCCAAGCGGAGCTATTGAAAGAGTTATTTATGCATTACTTGAAAAAGCATGGATAAAAGAAAAAGAAGACGGAAGTGAACCCATGTTACCTGTTTGGCTTTCACCCGAACAAGTGAGGCTTTTGCCTGTTGCTGACAGACATTTAAAGATAACTGAAAAACTAGCTAAAAAAATGGAAAAACAAAATATAAGAGTAGGTATAGATGACAGAGTTTTAAGCGTTTCAAAAAAAGTTTTCCAAGCAAAAACGGATTGGGTTCCTTACATAATTGTTATAGGAGATAAAGAAGAAAAAGGAGACAAATTACCTGTAGTTATACGGGAAGAAAGCAAAATCAAAAATGATAAGATAATAGATATGGGCATAGACGAATTAATCTCTAGAATATCTAAAGAATGTGAAGGGCGACTAAAATCACATTTGAACGTACCGAGATATATGTCTAAAAGACCCATATTTTACGCGAGGAAATAAAATGAGAATACTTCAATGGCACTGTGAATATTTTAGATACAAGGTAACAAAACCCGCAATGAAAAATATTCCAGAAAACAGAGATGAAGAAGAGAAAGAATTTAGAAATGTTTTAGTGGTTTTAACTTGTGCAGAAAAAAACGATATTGCTGAGACTGCCAGAAATGCAATAATAGCTGCTGAAAAACATTTGAAAGAAGTCAATGCCGATTCAATATTAATATATCCTTATGCACATCTTTCAAACGATTTGGCTTCGCCCTCTATAGCAATAACTCTTTTGAAAGAAATGGAATCTTTCGCAAAACAAAGAGAACTTGAAATCTTCAGAGCTCCATTTGGGTACTATAAAGAATTTGAAACTAAAATGAAAGGGCACCCTCTTTCTGAACTATCAAAAACAATACCTTAATTTTTTTCTTTTCCACTTAAAGCTAAATACAATATTCCTCCTGCTACAAAATAAAGGAACCAGATGTTAATTAAAGAAAAACTCAATATATAAAATCCAATTAATGAGGAAATTATGAATAAAGCTTGAAAGTTACCTATTTTTTTGAATATATTTGTTTTTCTTGAGATATAACCAGAACCAATACAACTACCTTTTACCATATTGTACAAACCAACAAACGTACCAAAAATAAAAGCTGTTTGTCTTTGATAATTAAATAAAATACCTAAAGCAATACCAAACAAAAACATTCTTGAATATCTTTTTAGATTTTTATGGAACATAGATTTATCCAATATTAAAAATACAACAATCCCAGCAAACAAAAAGATTATAGGAAATATGCCTTCATATATGAAGAATATAAAAAAAAGAGGAATAATCGATAATAAAATTTCTGCTAGCTCTATTTGTTTTTTATATTGTTTCATCTCTTCTTTTGTATATAGAGAAATTATTCCGCCAATAGAAGCAGCAGCAGCAATTACAATAGAGATTAACAATATGTTTATCATACTTTTTAAAAGAAAGTCTGTATTAATAAATATTTAGAAATCAAATATTGGGCTCAGAGGGCGAGTTTAATCCCTTTATGGCCAAAAACTCAAAGAGCCAGCCCAACCACAAATGGGAATACTCACCAAGACTTCACTAAACTTGGTTGATGAATCTTGTGTAAAGTTCAAGGCCCCTCCAACACAAAATTTGGGTTGTTTTCAACCAGAGGTTTTATGATTGTCTCGCTTTTCAGTCCTCTGAAATGCCCATCGGAAATTAATCCTATAGACTGATGCAACCTCAAGTAACAATGCACAAGGCACCGAAACATTGAAAGTCACTTCGGGCTCGATGAAGAAGGTTTTTGTTTGGATCAATTTACCCGAAGGCAAAGTCCAATTCAAACAATCTACTTCTTGCAGATTTCAATGATTTTATCCAAAGTTTTTAAACAAAAATTCTGAGTCCCGTTTTTTGTTTAAAAATGGACTTTTTTATATTGGATAAGAGGTCATTAAAAACCTGCGCCATAAGGTCCATCGAATTGCCCATCTATTGGGATAAAATACAAGACATTAGTAATTTAAAAATGTTTCTTTTTTAAATTAAATGAAATATTTATTTTTCAAATAATATCAATAAATATTAAAACTGTGAAATTTTAAATTTAATTATGGTATATTTGCCCGCAGAAGATTCATACCTGTTGCAAAAATGGGTAGAAAAATTATCAAAGGGAGATGTTCTCGATATGGGGACTGGGACTGGCATACAAGCTTTTACAGCAGCAAAAAAAGCAGATAAAGTTATTGCAGTTGATGTTGACCCTAAAGCTATCGAATATTGCAACAATGCATTTCATACATTTAAAAACGTAGAATTTAAAGAAAGTAAATTATTTTCAAATGTGGATGGAAAGTTTGACGTTATAATTTTTAATCCACCTTATTTGCCTGAATCTAAATATGATAAAAATATAGATGTTACAGGAGGCAAACTAGGTTGGGAGACTATAGAATCATTTTTGAAAGAAGCCAGGAAATATTTAAAATCAAAAGGTTTTATTCTGATGGTTTTTTCATCTTACACTAATAAAGATAAAGTTTTGGAAATTGCAGAGAATAATAAATACAAACCAAAACTTCTCCAAAAAAAACATATATCGTTCGAAGACCTTTATGTTTACCAGTTTTGTTTATAAAAAATTATATGTATTTTTTACAATAGTAACAATAGTATCTTCCATATTGAGGTATGTATGAGAGGGAATTATTGCAATATGGGCACATCTTTTGTCCTTTAACACCCATCATTTTTTGGTCTTTATTAGAATTTTCATCTATTCTATCAACATTAGAATTTTGAGAACTACCAATTTTTGATTCTCCATATTCAGTTGATTTTTCCTCAGAAGGATTATCTTCATCGTCCATAGAAAAATCGTCTTCATCAGATTTGCCCTTTATAATTCGGGATTTTAGAAAACTAAATATTTTTTTGAATTTAATTAATCTAATTAAAAAGAATAATATTGTAAGCAAAATAATTGTTGTAAATGCCAAATATATATCTTTAAAAACTAGTCCTAAGATAGAGGTTAAAATAATCAAGTAAATTATATTTTTAAATTTTAAAAATTTGGATAGTAAAATTGTCAATAAAAAAAGCCCAAGTATTATTATTCCTGAATATTCCAAATAAAAGAATGGACCTATACTTGGAATATCCAAAAAATTTGAAAACAAGTTATATGGTATATCCAAGATTCTATTTAATATGTCATAAACCATGTATTATTGAAAAATATAAGAAGTTATAAAATTATTTACAAGAAAGGATTTGGTATGTATCCAGTAACTGACACAAAATAATACGTCATTGCGAGTGCTAGAAAAGAACTTATCGCTGCAGCACTAAATATAATCATCTCTAATCCTTCATCTGTTAATTTGATATCTTTTGTTTTAATTAAATAGATAGGAAGTATTATTGCGACTGTTACTAAACTATGCCTTATCACATTTCCAGATATTGCTAAAAATCCACAGATTACTCCCAAAGCTGAGCCCATGAATGTGGTTGCGAATATGTCTAATAGTTTGTTTTCAGTTCTTTTAATTTTGCTTAATTTCTTTTTAGTTATTTCTTCTCTAGATAGAAAATATATGAATCCAATAGCTGCTGCAACAATCAAAATTCCAGCATACATTATCCAATGAGAGAAATATTCATCCATAAAATAAACTTGCTCCATTATTTTCTCTACATTCATTTCAATTCCTCTTTCCCCTAATCTCATAAGCAAGTTATTTATAGCGTTTGCATTGTAATGATAACCAATAGCTGTTGAGAATAAAGCAATACCCCCTATGAATAAAGCTAGCATATAT
The DNA here is from genome assembly GCA_003563585.1 of Candidatus Parvarchaeota archaeon. GTDB lineage: Archaea > Nanobdellota > Nanobdellia > CSSed11-243R1 > CSSed11-243R1 > CSSed11-243R1. The sequence goes on along the minus strand of PWUQ01000050.1, from coordinate 2,330 downwards.
GTTTGTTTTTTACTTTCGAAATTTATATCAAATATGGTTAAAACTAAAAAAAAGAAAGTTATAGAAAAAGCTATTGGAAATATCACTGTAGCTCCAATCTCTGTCTTATCAGATAATCCAAAAAAAAATATGGCTATGAAAATTTGAATACAAATCAATATCGATGTTTTTGTTATCTTTTTCATTTTTGTACAGCAAATCATTATTTATTTTTAAATATTTTGATTATTTCTTTGTCAAAATTTTTATTATATCATTATGTTTTAATTCTGTTTGTTTACTTATTTTTCTTTTTGTTTTACAGTCAATTGCTCCAATGAAATTTTTACCTATATCACTATGAATTTTGTGAGCTAAATTCAAAGGAGTTGAACCTTTTTTAATCAAATAAGCATCTGGAAGAATTCTTCCCTGTTTATCTGTTAATTTATTTTCATCTTCTACAGGATAAACAACTATAAAATTAAGTAATTCCAAAACTGCTTTATTTAAACATTGTTGAACTCCAGTGTTTCCTAATATATTTAGAACTTTTTCTTTTACAAATTTCAATGCACCTTCTTGTTTTTTAGATAAATCGCCGGTAATTTCAAAATTTTTTTCTCCTGGGATATACTTTACCAGATTTTTTTCATTCGCTTCTCTTAAAACTAATTCAGATTCTGCAGAGGTAGGTATAAATATATCTTCTAAATGTTCTTTTTTTAGTATTTTTATATTTTCTCGAGCTTTACTTAAGTCACATTTGTTTGCGGATGTGATTATTGGCTTTGACTCACTTCTAAGTCCTATTGCAAATTTTAAGAATTTTTCATCATCCCATTTTGATATTTGTTCCAATTTTAATTCAGATGTATTGATTACTTTTGAAATATGTTCTTTTTTTATTTTAAGTCCCGACAAAACTTCTTCGACATCTTTGATTGAAATCTTTTGTTTTTTATCTTTAAAATGTTTTATTAAAATATTTTGAAGCCAAAAGTCAAATTCTTCTTTTAGGAATAATATATCTTCTGATGGATTTCTTTCTCCAAGAGGTATTGGATTACCTTTTTCATCTGTAGAACCAGCCGCATCTAATACATGAATTAAACAGTCCGCTCGTCTCAAATCATCTAAAAATTTATTTCCGAGTCCTTTACCTAGATGAGCTCCTGGAATTAATCCTGCAACATCTAAAATTTCAAACGGAACGAAACGATTTCCATCTATACAAGGAGAATTATTGGGATTACATTTCACTTTTAATTTCATACAAGGGCATTTTGTTTTAACATATCCAATTGCTTTATTTGGTTCTATTGTTACAAAAGGATGAGGTCCTATTTGAGCAGGAGCTAAAGTCGCGGCTCTAAAAAAAGTAGATTTTCCAACGTTTGCTTTACCTACAACCCCCACAAGCATAATTTAAGAAATATATTGTTTTTTATTAAACTTACTTATAAAAAATTTATTTTTTATTTTTCGTGCTTTTTAAAAAACCCTTACATTTATTTATGTGTTTATTTTATTAATCTCTATGAGAATAGCTGTAATTAACAAAGAAGATTGCATAGCTCCTGAAAGTTGTAGCCATATTTGTAAAAAAGTTTGTCCAGTGAATCGTGCAGGTAAAGAATGTATTGAAGTTGGGGAAGATGAAAAACCCATAATATCTGAAGAATTGTGTATTGGGTGTGGGATTTGTGTGAAAAAATGTCCTGCAAAATGTATAAGCGTTTTAAATCTTCCAGAAGAACTTGAATCGCAAGCACTTCATAGATATACAAAAAATGGATTTAAACTTTTTAGAAATATTATACCTAAATTTGGAAGCGTTGTGGGTGTATTAGGACCCAATGGAATCGGAAAAACAACTGCAATATCCATTCTTGCAGGGATACATTATCCTAATTTAGGAAATCCTGGAGAAAAACCTCCTGAAAAAGAAATTTTAAATTTTTTTAAGGGAACAGAAGCACAGAAATATTTTGAACAACTTTTCAACAAAAAAATAAAAATTGCTTATAAACCACAATATGTAGACTCAATACCTAAGGAATTCGATGGAACTGTAAAAGAACTTTTGGAAAAAGTTGATGAAAAAAAAGAATTAAAAAAATGGGTAAAAATTTTTGAGATAGACAAAATATTAGATAGAAAGATTAATCAAATCTCAGGTGGAGAATTGCAAAGAGTTGCAATAACTGCAACCATTTTGAAAGATGCAAATGTTTTATTTTTTGATGAACCTTCTTCATACTTAGATATAAAACAAAGGTTGAATATAGCAAAGATTATATGTGGATTAGTTGGTGAAAATAAAAGTATAAATGTAATAGAACATGATT